>NZ_CEWDCG010000058.1:0-15104 GCF_982436375.1 Coprobacter sp.
CATCTTTTATCCCCTATTGAGCGAGTATGTCCCCCCCAAAAGGACATTACTTATGAGACTTCTTCCTGATTTTCCTTCAAGCAATAATCCGTAATTTGGTTAAACAAACCGATAATTTATCTACAAAAGTTCTTTTTAAGACTCTCTATTTTTGTCATACAATAATGAACGGAAACATAAACTTAAAAATTTCCCAAACTCCACCTCAAAACATAAGTTGAATATTAACTACAAAAATAAAAACAATGAAAAAAAATTTATCAATTTTATTTCTGCTGTTTATTATTCTATCAATAACAGCCTGTGGAAAATCAGATGAATCGTTTATTTCGGAACAAACAGAAAACAGAAATGAGAATAACGATAAAACCGATGCACCTATCTCCGGAAAAAATGGACATTATTTAGTCCTTTACAGTTCACGTACAAATAATACCGAACATGTGGCACAAACGATTCAATCAATACTCGATTGCGATATTTTAGAGGTTGAACCTCAGATTCCCTACGATGATGACTATAATTCTATGCTCAATCGAGCACAAAAAGAATTAGAAGAAATCCGCCAAGGCAATTATCCGGCTATCAAAACTTCTGTCGATAATTTTGACAATTATGACATTATATTTATCGGTTATCCGATCTGGTACGGAAGTATGGCAACACCGATGCAGAGTTTTTTGCGCCAACATGCTTCAAAACTTTCCGGAAAACAAATAGCCCTGTTTGCTACAAGCGGCAGTAGCGATATTACCTCCTCTGTTAACGAAGCACGATCGATCTGTACCGAGTTCTATCTTGATTGAGCAGTCATTACTATTGACCTCTTCAACCCTTCCGCAAATGGAGAGCCGTATTACTGAATGGCTCAACAGAATAGGAGCTGATCGGGAGGAATCGGATATACCGGAGAGTTCTTCCCCAATTATAAACATCAAGATCGGTAACCGCACCATTACCGCAACAATGGAAGACAACGCAGCTGCACAAGATTTTCTTTCCCGTCTGCCATTGGAAGTAACGTTAAATGACTACAATAATACAACCGAAAAAATCTTCTATCCTTCTCCAACCTTGACAACCGAAGGTGTTACTCGCGGTTGTACTCCCATACCCGGCGACATTACTATTTATGTTCCATGGGGAAATGTCGCCATTTTCTGCAAAAATTGGTCACATAGTAATGATCTGATAAAAATAGGACATATAAACGGTAATGGTATCGAGGCTTTAAGCATTGATGGAGACATACAAGTAAAAATCGAGCAACAATAATATGACTAATTAATATGACTATCGAAAGTTTCAAAGCATATGTAAAAGCACGTAAGGCTCTTAATACAGAGGAGATTCACCACTTCATGGATGATATGAGCAATGAAGCGAGACGCATCACATTCCGGCTGAATACGGCATATCATGTTCCCGATAAAGTCAGAGAATTACTTTCCGAACTGTTTGGCTATTCTGTTCCGCAGACACTTCGAGTGTTCCCTCCATTTTATACTGATTTCGGAAAGAATATTTCCATAGGTGAGAATGTATTTATCAACGCTTGTTGCCATTTCCAAGACCACGGGGGAATAACAATCGGGGATAGTTGCCAAATCGGACACAACGTAGTGTTTGCTACACTCAATCACGGATTAGCTCCGGAAGACCGTAAAACGACTTATCCTGCACCCATTATACTCGGCAAGAATGTCTGGATAGGTTCTAATGCAACAATCCTTCAAGATGTCAGTATCGGAGATAATGCCATTATCGGAGCAGGAGCGGTCGTGACAAAAAATGTAGAGGCTAATACAATTGTAGGCGGAAGTCCTGCACGATTTATCAAATCGATCGAAAATAAATAACACTAAAATTACAACAAATGAAAACTATATCGAATGCCGAATTCGGGGGCGAACGCCCCTTATTCGAGTCGCATGACCTTCGTTTAGAAAATGTGATTATTCATGCCGGAGAATCGGCTATTAAAGAATGCAGCAACATAGAGGCCATAAATTGCAAATTTGAAGGGAATTATCCTTTTTGGCACGTACATGGTTTTATTATCGACCGATGCTTTTTCGATATCGGAGGACGTTCTGCCTTGTGGTATTCCGATCATTTAAAAATGACCAATACTCGGATCGATGCGCCTAAAATGTTTCGTGAGATGCACGATATCGAAATAAACAATGTTGAGATAACAGATGCCGACGAAGTATTTTGGAGGTGCAACAGACTGAATATAAAAAATTTGAAACTACACGGAGGGACTTACCCGTTTATGTTTTGTAACGATATTTATATCGACGGACTGGAAAGTGACAGCAAATATATATTCCAATACGTGAAAAATTTAGAGCTGCACAATGCAAAAATTACTACGAAAGATGCTTTGTGGGAAACGGAAAATGTAACAATTTACGATTCTGAATTAAACGGTGAATATTTAGGTTGGCATTCACGCAACCTGCGTCTTATAAATTGCAAAATTTCTGGCACTCAACCATTATGCTATGCCGAAAATCTCATATTGGAAAACTGCATCATGGCCGATGATTGCGATCTTGCTTTTGAGTACAGCAGTGTAAATGCCACGATCAAGAGTCCTATACATAGTGTAAAAAATCCCCGTACCGGCAGTATAACGGCCGACAGTTACGGTAAAATCATTCTTGACAAGAATATCAAGTCTCCAGCTGATTGTAAATTGAAACTTTGGGATGAAAGGACTTGTTTCTCCGACTAATAATTTCTTTATGTATCGATGAGGACAAGGATAAATAAAACCGACTATCTTTTATCTCTTATCCGGGAAGGTAAAAAAATGGCCCTGAAACAGCAGTTAAAACTAACTGTATACCTCAGTATCCCGGCTATTATGGCACAACTGTCTTCTATTGTCATGCAATACGTAGACGCATCGATGGTCGGCAGTTTGGGAGCAAATGCATCGGCTTCTATCGGACTGGTATCAACAACGACATGGTTGTTTTGGGGATTGTGTGCAGCAGCTGCAACAGGCTTCTCCGTGCAAGTAGCACATCTTATCGGAGCTGGAAATTTTGCCGGAGCAAGAAAAATTTTACGTCAATCTATTACTGCGACATTGCTATTCGGCTCTTCATTAGCAACTATCGGAGTTTTCATCAGTGACTCTCTCCCCGGCTGGTTGGGCGGAGACGAGATAATCAGAAAAGATTCATCTGTCTATTTTCTGATTTTTTCTCTCTTTTTACCGGTATTACAAATGAATTTTCTGGCCAGCGGAATGTTACGGTGTAGTGGAAATATGTATATACCGAGCATATTAAATATACTGATGTGTCTGCTTGACATAATATTCAATTTCTTTCTGATATTTCCGAAACGACAGATCGAAATCATGGGTCTGAATATCGACATTTATGGCGCAGGTTTAGGGGTAAAAGGCGCAGCATTGGGAACAGTACTTGCTGAGTTGGTAACTGCCGGAGGGATGATGTGGTATCTCTGTTACCGTTCACCCATACTGAAATTATCCGGGGAACGAGGACATTTTTTACTCCGGCAAGATACATTACGAAATGCTGTCCGCATATCCTTTCCAATGGGATTTGAACATATAGCTATATGCGGTGCTCAGATTATGACAACAATTATAGTAGCACCACTCGGTATCATAGCCATTGCCGCCAACTCATTTGCCATCATTGCCGAAAGTCTCTGCTATATGCCCGGATACGGTATTTCCGAGGCAGCAACAACATTAGTCGGGCAAAGTCTTGGTGCAAACCGATTAAAATTGCTTCGTCGCTTTGCAAATATAGCCGTATGGTCGGGAATATCGATTATGGGAATCATGGGTGTATTTATGTATATAGCAGCCCCGCAAATCATCGGAGTGATGACTCCGATAGAAGAAATCAGAATATTGGGAACTGAGATCTTAAGGATAGAGGCTTTTGCCGAGCCTATGTTTGCAGCAGCTATCGTAACCTATGGCATATTTGTCGGAGTGGGCAATACGTTCATTCCCAGCCTGATGAATTTCGGAAGTATTTGGGGTATAAGACTAACACTGGCGACTTTGCTCGCCCCAACAATGGGATTACGAGGTGTATGGCTGGCCATGTGTATCGAACTCTGCTTCCGCGGAGTGATATTTCTTTTCAGATTATGGCAAGGCAAATGGATTTATAAAGTACGACTAAAAATATAAATTATGAAATACAATTTTGATGAAATAATCCCGCGTCGCGGGACAAACTCCTATAAATGGGATACTCCTGAGGAAGAGAATGTACTGCCTATGTGGGTAGCAGATATGGACTTCCGCACAGCTCCGGCAATTATCGAAACTTTGCGACGAAGAGTGGAACACGGAATCTTCGGTTACACCAAAGTACCGCAAAATTATTATGATACAATAGTCAAATGGTTCATAAACCGCCATCAATGGGAAATAGATTCTCAATGGATTATCTATACAAGCGGAGTAGTTCCGGCAATCTCGGCTATTATTAAGGCCATGACCATACCCGGTGACAAAATAATCGTCCAAACACCTGTCTATAACTGTTTTTATTCGTCAATCCGAAATAATGGATGTAAAATGATAGCTAACAATCTTATTTATCAAGAAGGACGCTACACAATTGATTTTGATGATCTCGAACACAAAGCTGCCGATCCAGAAACAAAACTTTTGCTGTTATGCAATCCGCACAATCCGGTCGGACGAGTTTGGACATCAGAAGAATTACAGCGTATCGGTGATATTTGTCTGCAAAACGGAGTATTTATAATTGCAGATGAAATACATTGCGAACTGACATATGAAGGTCACAATTATACCCCTTTTGCATCTCTATCCGAAGAATTCCGATTGCGTTCTGCAACCTGCATCTCACCCAGCAAAGCTTTTAATCTTGCAGGTTTACAGATTGCTAATATCGTGGCAGCAGACAGCAATATCCGCAGCCGGATAGACCGAGCGATCAACGACAATGAAGTGTGCGACGTCAATCCATTCGGTGTCATCGCCACAATAGCGGCCTATGAGAAAAGCGAAGAATGGCTCGATGCCTTACGAAAATATCTCTGGGAAAATTACACATATGTTCGTTACTTTTTTAAACGGCATTTACCTCAATATTCTGTACTTCCGCTTGAAGGTACATATCTGGTCTGGATCGATTGCCGAGCCGCCGGAATCGGATCAGACAACATAACTTCATGTTTGCAGAACAAACAGAAACTAATGGTTAATTCCGGTACATTATACGGTCCAGGTGGAGAAGGGTTTATCCGCTTAAATATTGCTTGCCCCAGAAAGCTTCTTATCGATGGTTTGGTAAGACTCGCCAAAGTTCTTGGACATTGATAAAACTAAATGTCCGAAATTAATAATACATTATTATTAAGAGGTGATTAAAAGACATTGTTAATGTCTTAATATTTTATTGTTATAACATTAATAAGTTTAACGATAATATAAAATATCCCTGAAAAGATCCCTCAAAATAATCTTGAACAGAATTTAAACGGGCTTTTATATTTACAAGCCAATTACCAAGCAGTTTGTTTTAAAAATTTCTATCTTTGCAACATAAAAATATAAACGTTTCAAAGACGACGAACTTAATTGAGAATTTTATGAATTTAGTTGACCGTTTTCTGCACTATGTAAGTTTCGATACACAATCGGACGAACTGACACACATGACTCCCAGTACTCCGGGACAAATGATTTTTGCACAAGAGCTCGAGAAAGAATTAAGAAAAATAGGTATGACCGAAGTATCGCTCGATGAGAACGGATACTTGATGGCAACCCTTCCTCCCAATACAACCAAAAATATTCCTGTCATCGGATTTATCGCCCATCTCGATACAAGTCCCGATCTTTCAGGGCGGCATGTTACCCCTCGTATCATAAAAAACTATGACGGCAATGACATTCCATTATGCCTTGAGGAAAATATTATCTTACGTACCGAAGACTTTCCGGAAGTAAAAAAGTATATAGGACAAGATCTTATCGTCACAAACGGTAAAACGTTATTAGGTGCTGATGATAAAGCCGGAATTGCCGAGATTATTTCGGCTATGGAGTATCTGATACAACATCCGGAAATCAAACACGGAAAAATACGCGTAGCATTTACTCCGGACGAAGAGATCGGACAAGGTCCTCATAAATTTGATGTTAAAAAATTTGGAGCAGAATGGGCTTATACTCTCGACGGAGGAGAAATAGGTGAATTGGAATATGAGAACTTTAACGCTGCTATCGCTAAAATTTTGTTTAAAGGGCGCAATGTTCATCCGGGATATGCCAAGCATAAAATGATCAATTCATTACGCATCGCCAATCAATATGCCATTATGCTACCTCGCTGGGAAACACCAGAACATACCGAAGGGTATGAAGGGTTTTATCATCTAATTTCTTGTGAAGGGACTGTCGAGCAAACTACATTGACTTATATTATTCGTGACCACGACCGAGACCGTTTCGAACGCCGCAAAAAGGAATTCGAACATCTGGTTCGCAAAATCAATAAAGAATTTCCTAATTGTGCAAGCCTCGAAATCAAAGACCAATACTACAACATGCGTGAAATGGTAGAACCGGTTATGCACATTGTCGATTTGGCTTCTCAAGCGATGAAAGAGGTCGGGATCGTGCCTATCGTAAAACCGGTACGAGGAGGAACTGACGGAGCTCAGCTTTCATTCATGGGACTACCGTGCCCCAATATATTCGCAGGCGGTCATAATTTTCACGGACGATATGAGTTCGTACCTATACAATCCATGGAAAAAGCCCGTGATGTCGTTATACAAATCGCTCGACTGGCTGCAGAAAAATAATTAAATCCAAGAGTCTGTCTAAGATGTGACCCGTACAAAACTTAGACAGGCCCTTAGAGGCTTTAAACAAACTACTATAAAAGTTGTATCAGTATGCAGCAAGCTACATTCTCGATACAATTTTTTTATATCTGTATAATCAATATGTCCGAAAAAACTTTGATTGTTTTGCTTGGTCCTACCGGAGTCGGGAAAACAGATCTCAGCCTCCGAATTGCCGAACAACTTCATTGTCCGATATTATCATGTGATAGCCGACAACTGTATAAAGGTCTGGAAATCGGAACAGCAGCTCCCTCTAAAGAACAGTTGCAACGGGTCAAACATTACTTCGTCGGGACTCTGGAACTACAAGACTATTATAGCGCTGCATGCTATGAAGAAGATGCTATAAACCTTTTAAATCGTCTTTTCTCCGATCTCGATGTAGTTTTAATGACCGGAGGATCCATGATGTATATCGATGCCGTTTGCAATGGTATAGACGAATTACCTACCGTATCAGACGAAGTGCGAAAACTCATGATCGAACGTTATAAAAATGAAGGATTAGAAAGCCTGTGCAACGAGTTGAAACGACTCGACCCTATTCATTATGAACAAGTAGATTTAAAAAACCATAAACGGGTCATCCACGCACTCGAAATTTGTTATATGACCGGAAAACCGTATTCTGAATTACGTACGCATTCGAATAAACAACGTCCGTTTCGTATTTTAAAAATAGGATTGACCAGAGATCGGGAAGAATTATACGAACGTATTAACCGAAGAGTAGAGCAAATGATTTCAGAAGGGCTCGAATCCGAAGCCCGGTCAGTTTATCCTCACCGAGAGTTCAATTCATTAAATACAGTTGGTTATAAAGAAATGTTCGCATATATTTCCGGTGAATGGAGTCTTGAAAAAGCTATAGAAAAAATTAAACGAAATACGAGAGTCTATTCCCGAAAACAAATGACTTGGTTCAAGCGAGACCCTCAAATCACATGGTTTTCTCCTGAACAAGAAAGTGAAATCATGTCATTCATCAAAAATCAGATCTTCTGATCGGATAAATAAAAAGGCGCTTACAGCGCCTTCTTCATAAATTTATTTTTGCATTATCTTATACGATCGGCCGAACGCACCAATTGCTCGTCCTGATTGATTTTCCGATACGCCATATATTCCAAAATAACTGCAACCAAAGGAATGACTAATGCTGCTGCCAATGATGAGGTTGCAGCCAACGATTTACCGTTCACCCACAGATACAAGAAAAATATCGGATAAAAAGCAAGTAGCATTAAGCCATTAAACAAACAGAATTTCATTTGCAAGATACGGTTTTTATATAAAAATATAGATATACAGGCCAATAGTCCCATTAATGCAATCAAGATAGCAATAGGCCAAGCAGGCAACACCATTTGTGCAGGATCTGCCATTGTATAAACTCCCATTGCTAAAAATTGCCAATTTCCATCGGCATTAGAATAACCGGCCAACGGCATAAACAGCATGGAAAGTACCAATGCTGCGACTAAAAAAAGATAAAAAGATTGAATACGCTGTATCATAGTTAAAAATATTGATTTTATCATGGAGTTTCCTACCACACCCCTATGCCATAAAAATATTTACTATTACAAAATACGACACCATAACGGTCCGTACTCTATTTAGTTCAAAATAAGACCTGTATTGTCAACACATAATATTTAATTTCTGCAAAACAACTCGTATTTTTTCATACGTAGTAATACGGGTGGGAACAAGGGGTAACCGTAACCGATTACGGATATATCCCATAGAACTTAAAATACTTTTTACTCCGGCCGGATTTCCATCGACAAAAAGCAGTTCAAACAATTCGGTAAATTTATGATGTATCAACAACGCATTTGCATAATCTCCTTCCAAAGCCAAACGCACCATGCGACTGAATTCTCTCGGAAATGCATTCCCTATTACCGATATTACCCCGACAGCACCCAACGTTATCAAAGGGAAAGTAATACCGTCGTCTCCGGATATTACCATAAAATCTTTCGGTTTGTTTTTGATTATATCATCCATCTGCGTTATATTTCCGGATGCCTCCTTGATCGCCACGATATTATCAAATTCACGGGCCAAACGCAGAGTGGTCTCCGCTGTCATATTCACACCGGTACGACCGGGCACATTATAAAGAATAACAGGGAGTTTAGTCGCCGAAGCAATCGCTTTATAATGCTGATAGATACCCTCTTGAGAAGGTTTATTATAATAAGGTACGACAGACAGTATGGCATCTACACCCTGAAAAGACTCTGTCTTCAAACGTTCCACTATTCCTCTTGTATTGTTTCCGCCTAACCCTAAAACTATAGGAACCCGTTCTTTTACCCTCTCGATAACAAAAGAAAGTACTTCATTTTTTTCTTGTTCGGTCAAAGTTGGTGTTTCAGCTGTAGTCCCTAATACTACTAAATAATCTATACCGTTTTGTATCTGATATTCTATTAATTTGGAAAGAGCGTCAAAATCGATCGATTCGTCATCCTTGAATGGCGTGATCAAAGCTACCCCCATTCCTTTTAAATTTATTTGTGCCATATATATTCTTGTTCAAAAAATATTATTTTGAGGGCTCAAAGTTATAAATTATTATCTTTTATATCAATACTACGCCAATAAAAGAGTATTTTTTCCAGCAAATCCCGTGCAGTTATATCCCCCGACGTACGAATCATAAAATCATACGGGTTCAATGAGACTTTTTGCAATCCGATTTTCATACGGGCCATCGATATACTCATCAAATATAAAAACGGCAACCGCTCGACAAGACTCAAATCGCATAACACTCCGGTATTAAATCCGATAAACTTTCTGACAGCATTTTTATCGGGTAACCGTTTACCGAATCTCAAATTTTCCGGAGTCAACTCCAATATATCCATTTCAGGATAAGCAAATACATCAAGGGCATTCCCATTTCCCAACACAACCAACGAAAGCCTTATCGATTCTTTCGACAAATCTTTAACAACAGGAAGAATCGAATCGAGACTTTCCCGTTCTATCAATAGCGTCAAGATTTCGGTCTTTCGATAATCGACAAATCGCTTTTTCCGTTTTTCTTGAGAACGAGCAAGCTGCCGGGCGATCTCCTTTTTTATCCAGTATGTCCACATATCATCCGATTTTAAATTACTACTTGGGATTATTGTATTATCTGCAGAAAATCTTCTTCAGAAATAATTTTTATTCCCAATTTCCGAGCTTTCTCAAGTTTAGCCGGCCCCATATTCTCTCCGGCCAAAAGATATGTCGTTTTAGCAGAAACCGAACCCGTATTTTTCCCGCCGTGCTGTTCTATCATCTGCTTATACTCATCTCGAGAATGGTGTGTAAATGTTCCACTGATTACAATCGTAGCTCCATCGAGTTTATCGGTAAAACCAGAAAGGCGATCTTCAGAAATTCTCATTTGTACCCCAGCTTCTTCCAAACGTTTTATCAAATTCCGGTTCTGCTCATTCTCAAAATAAGCCCGGACACTCTGCGCTATACGAGGACCGATTTCATCGACACCGACCAAATCGTCTAAAGTTGCTGACTCCAAAGCTTCTATCGAAACAAAAGAGTTCGCCAACTTCTTCGCGACTGTCTCTCCTACAAAACGAATTCCCAATGCGAACAAAACCCGTTCAAAAGGTACTTGTAAAGATCTATCGACAGCCTCTATAATGTTACGTGCCGACTTTTCTCCCAATCTTTCTAAAGAAGCGATCTCCGACTCATTCAAACTATATAAATCCGCAACTGTCCGCACCATTCCCAATCGGTAAAACAGATCTATCGTTTCAGGTCCCAAACCGTCTATGTCCATAGCACGACGACTGATATAATGTTCTATCCGTCCCTTTATCTGAGGAGGACATCCCATCTCATTCGGACAATAATGCGCAGCTTCACCCTCATAACGAACCAAAGGCGTTCCACATTCAGGACACTGTTTTATGAAAGTCACTTTCTCCCCTATCAATAACCCTCTCGCATCAAAATCCACTCCTGTAATTTTCGGAATAATCTCTCCTCCTTTCTCTACAAATACCATATCTCCGATATGCAAATCAAGAGATTGTATAATATCATCATTATGTAACGAAGCCCTTTTTACGACAGTTCCCGATAATTGAACCGGATCAAGATTAGCAACCGGGGTAACCGTTCCGGTACGTCCCACTTGATAAGAGACAGAATTCAATCGGGTAAGTGCCTGTTCCGCTTGAAATTTATATGCCATCGCCCAACGAGGAGATTTTGCGGTATATCCCAAATTCTTTTGCTGCCTTAAAGATGCTACTTTAAAAACAATACCGTCAGTTGCAACAGGCAGATTTTTTCTGTTTACATCCCAATAATCGATAAATGCTTTCATTTCTTCTAAAGAATGGCACACCTGCATAGCATCTGAAATCTTAAATCCCCAAGAACGTGCTATCTGCAAGTTTTCATAATGGTCATCAGACGGCAGATCTTCGCCTAAAAGATAATATAAGTAAGCATCTAAATTACGGGATGCTACAATCGCAGAGTTCTGCAGTTTCAATGTACCGGATGCGGCATTTCGAGGATTGGCAAAAAGAGTTTCCTCTTCTCTTTCTCTCTCTGCATTCAATTGTTCAAAAACAGTCCAAGGCATTAAAATTTCACCTCGTATCTCAAATTCATCCGGATATCCAGTTCCCCTTAATTGCAAAGGAATACTACGAATCGTCTTCACATTCTCCGTGACATCATCTCCTTGTACACCGTCGCCTCTCGTTACAGCCCTAAGCAATTTCCCATGTCGATATGTAAGCGATATAGACGTGCCGTCATATTTCAATTCTCCTACAATACGAAAATCTTCATTAAGTCCCGAACGCACCCGGTCATAAAACGACGCCACTTCATCGATCGTATAAGTGTTTCCCAAAGAAAGCATAGGATATTTATGCTTCACCTGAGTGAAAGCCTTATTAATATCATTGCCTACCCGTTGTGTCGGAGAGTTAGGATCGCTATATTGAGGATATTCTTTTTCTAATTGTTGTAGTTCTTCCATCATCCGGTCAAATTCCCGGTCTGATATAACAGGAGCATTCAATACATAATAATTATAATTATGTTCATTCAGTTCCTGTCGCAAATGTTCTATTTTCTCTTTTATTTCATTCATCGATTATGCCTGTTACGGTATGCAAATATAGGAAATTTTAAAATGATTCACACGGGCAATTAAGCGAACTTTATAGCCTATATGCAAAAAATAAACAGAATAAAAGGGTTGCATAATCATCCATAAAGTCCTATTTTTGCAGCTAAATTAAGGAAGTATGCACATCGACATCATCACCGTTTTACCGGAATTATTGGAAGGACCGTTAAATCACTCCATACTAAAACGTGCTCAGGATAAAAAGCTGGCAGAGATAGTGGTACATAATCTCCGGGATTATTCTACTAACAAACATCGACGCGTAGATGATTATCCTTTCGGTGGTTCAGCCGGAATGGTGATGCAAGTCGAACCGATAGATCGAATTATTTCTAAACTGAAATCGGAAAGAAATTATGACGAAATCATTTATACTTCTCCCGATGGCGAAACATTCAATCAACCGATGGCAAACTCTTTATCGTTATGCCAAAATTTAATTATCTTGTGCGGACATTATAAAGGTATCGACTACCGCATTCGAGAACATCTGATTACCAAAGAAATATCAATAGGAGATTATGTCCTTACCGGCGGAGAATTAGCGGCTGCCATAATATCGGATGCCATAATACGGCTTATACCCGGCGCAATCGGAGACGAACAATCGGCTTTATCGGATTCTTTCCAAGACAATTTATTAGCACCGCCCGTATATACACGACCGGCCGAATATAAAGGGTGGAAAGTTCCCGAGATACTCCTATCGGGGCATCAGAGAAAAATCGAAGAATGGCAACATGAACAATCTATTGAACGTACCCGTCGCCTTCGTCCGGATTTACTCGATGATTAGAATTACCGTTCTTTTATATCCGTAAAAACCGATGTTGATGCTGCTCGATACATAATACACGCTGCCGGAAAACTCTCGGTAATCGTACGGGCTTCCAGCAATCGTTCAAAGATCGCTTTTTTATTTTCCCCTATTACCGGAACGAGTAATGGTGTACTATTCAATATGACAGGCCCGGTCAACGTTATACGCAACTGTTTCGATTCTGGATGTACCGCTACAGCATACGATCTCGTATCATTCAATAAAAAATTACAAGATGAAAATATCGAAGCTGTGTGTCCGTCAAGACCGATTCCTAATATAATTGCGTCAAAATAAGGGAGTCCGTTTTTCTTAGGGAGTTGCTGATTTATAAGCTCCGAATAACGATTTGCCTCCATAGACGGGTCTTTTTCTCCGAAAATACGGTAAATATGCGTCCGAGGGATTCCTATCGGTCTGAATAATTGTTGATCGGCATGTTTAAAATTACTTTCATCATCTTCAGGAGACACGCATCGTTCATCCACCCAATAAAAACGGATTCGATTCCAATCTATCTGCTGTTTATATTCCTCTCGCCAAAGAGCAAAAATCCGTTGTGCGGTACTACCCCCTGACAGCGCCAGATTAAAAGGGACAAGACCTGGCTTCGATTGCATGATCTTTATCAGTTTATCTGTCATCCTCCTCAAAGCATCTTCGGGAGATTTAGCATAATAAATTTCCATATAGCATTTATTTTATCACATCATTTCATTACAACAATTGCATTTTTTATCATGAGGCATTAAACGATCTATTTCTTCAGGATCACTTCCAGAAGCATAAAAAGCGAGGCCATCCTTTCCTCTCTTAACCCAATTTTTTATAATCGGATCTATAAAATTCCAACTTGCTTCCTGTGCATCTGCCCGGGAATAAAGTGTTGAATCCCCCAACATAACATCCAATAACAAACGTTCGTAAGCATCCGGTAGCTTTTTATCGGACAATGAACTATATAAAAAGTCCATACTCACCTGACGAACTTCAAATCCCGAACCGGGAATTTTAAGTCCGAAGCGCAAAGCTATACTCTCATTAGGTTGCACACGAATAATCAACTGATTGCAAGAACTTCCAGAACACTGCCCTACAAATAATTGCTGTGGAGTCGATTTGAAATGAATGATAATTTCTGTTTTTTTCTCAGACAACCGCTTTCCCGTATAAATATAAAACGGAGTCCCTGCCCAACGCCAGTTATCCAATTCGATTTTCATAGCCACATATGTTTCTCTGACCGAATCGCCACTTACGTTTTTTTCATCTCTATAACCCTGTACACTCTCCCCGGCTATCGTTCCCGCTGTATATTGTCCGCGCACAATTTGCTCTTGCATTTCTTCAGGAGTATAATGATGCAAGGACTTGAATACTTTAGCTATCTCGTCTCTTATAGACTCCGGATCGAATGCCACAGGAGGTTCCATTGCAATAAAAGCCATTAATTGCAACAGATGATTTTGCACCATGTCTCGCAAAGCTCCCGACGATTCATAATAGCCTCCTCTATTCCCTATTCCCAATGTTTCGGAAGAAACAATCTCCACATGATCTATATAATTCCTGTTCCATAAAGGTTCGAATATGCCATTCGAAAACCGGAGTACAAGAATATTCTGCACAGTCTCTTTTCCTAAATAATGATCGATCCGGTAAATATCATGCTCATCGAATATCGACTCTAATAATCGAGTGAGATGCTTAGCGGACTTTATATCCGTTCCGAACGGTTTTTCAACAACAATCCGACGAAATCCATCAGATGTATAAGCCAGACCGCATTTTTGCAATCCGAGAGGTATTACTTCATACATTTCCGGAGGTGTTGCCATATAAAAAACGATATTATCGGGTAAAGAATAAAGGTTTTGCAGCTCCTCTACTCGATTTTTCAATGTTTCATATTCATCTGTATTTTGCGTATCAAAACCCATATAATAAACACGTTTCAGAAACAAACTCAAGCGAGCATCTTTAGCCGAAAGTTCTTTTTGTGAAGTCAATATACCGTCACACTGTTTTCTTCGGAATTCATTATCTGTCAATACCGTACGAGCCGCACCCAAAATGACGAAATTTTCAGGCAATAAATTACGAACATACAATTCATATAACGCCGGAATCAATTTTCGAGTAGTCAAATCACCCGAAGCTCCAAAAATCAGTAACATTTGAGCATCCGCTTTTTCC
>NZ_CEWDCG010000059.1:0-15085 GCF_982436375.1 Coprobacter sp.
TAGAAACCTTTTCCTAACTTTGCAAAGTTATATGTTTATGAATCGAAATAATAATATAAAAGAAATAGGTTATGGAAATTATTAAACCCGGACAGTTTGTTGAGGCAACTTACGATCTTTTTGTCGGAGCTGAAAATGAACTTATGGAACGGGCAACTAAAGAGCTTCCTCTTCGTTTTGTTTTCGGTGCTGATCAGATGTTACCTTCTTTCGAGGCAAAACTGAAAGGTCTGAAAGCCGGAGATAAATTTGAATTTGTAATACCTTGTAATGATGCTTACGGAGAGAGAGATGAGGAACATGTCCTTGAATTGAATAAAGATATGTTCATCGTTGACGGCAAGTTCGATGAGGAGATGATTTTTCCGGGAAATACAGTTCCGATGATGGATGCCAGCGGAAACCGACTGAATGGTTCTGTCCTCGAAGTTAAGGAAAATGTCGTGGTTATGGATTTTAATCATCCGTTAGCAGGAGAAGATTTGCATTTTGTAGGTGAAATTGTAACGGTGCGCCCGGCTACACCTGAAGAATTGCATCCGTCTTGTGGCGGCTGTGGTGGCGGTTGCAATTGTGGTGACGAGCATCACAACGATTGCGGCGGCGGGTGTTGTCATTAAGATATTATTTTCGGTTTATTGAGAAAAAGGAATTCTGATTTTTCAGAGTTCTTTTTTTTTTCCGTTTGTTGAATCGTTTAGTGTCGGTTTAAATTTTACACAGACCAAGTTTTAGAGAAATCCACAAGAATAGTACTCCATGTCGAGAGGAGAATACCGACAATGTAATAGACTGAAAAAAACGCAACGGTGACTTGATGATGATTATCTTATCGGAAAATTTAGACTCTGAATGTTTTTTGATAGATATTGTTATTAAAGTTGTTTTGTGTGTATTTTTGATTCTTTTGTTCGGAAAAGGATCAAAAAAACGGGAAATGATAGATTTGTTAGTTTCTCATTTCCCGTTCTATTTTTATCTGAATGTTTCGGTGAGTTGCCGTATCTCGGTAAAAGATGATTTTTTATTGTAAAGGATATTATATACAGCATCGAGTATAGGCATCTCGACATTGTATTTTTCATTTACTTCTTTAATACATTTAGTGCCATAATAGCCTTCTGCCACCATTTCCATTTCGATTTGTGCTGTTTTTACAGAATACCCTTTGCCTATCATCGTGCCGAATGTGTGATTTCTGCTGAATCGGGAATAAGCCGTTACAAGCAGGTCTCCGAGATAAACCGATTCACAGATGTTTCTGTCTATCGGATTCACGGCATTGACAAAACGATTTAATTCTTGGATGGCATTTGAAATTAATACTGCCTGAAAATTATCGCCGTATTTTAATCCGTAACAAATTCCTGCAGCAATGGCATATACATTTTTCAGTACCGAACCGTATTCGATTCCTTCGACATCTTGAGAGATGCTTGTTTTCAAGAAATTGCCGTTTAACATGTTTGCGACAATCTTTGCCCGTTCTGTGTCGGCGCATCCGATAGTCAAATAGGACAGCCTTTCTAAGGCAACTTCTTCGGCATGACAAGGTCCTCCGATTACAGCCAGATTTTCCGCAGGTACATTGTATATCTTTTTCAGATAATCCGTGACGATCATATTTTCGTCGGGAACGATACCTTTGATCGCAGAAACAATAAATTTATTATATAGCGGAGTCTTTAATTTCTTCAGGTGTTGTTTTAGATAAGGAGACGGCGTAACGAAAATCAGTGTATCCGAATTTCTGATCGTCATATTCAGGTTATTGCTGAAATGAATACGACTTATATCGAATTTGACACTCGACAGGTAAGCAGGATTATGCCCCAAACGTTTAAAATCATCGATACGATCTTTTCTCCGCATATACCAATTTATAGAATCGGTATTGTTGAGGATAAGCTTAGCGATGGCCGTAGCCCATGTACCTCCCCCTATGATAGCTATTTTTCCCGGTAGATTCATTTTTTTTGCTTTTTTTATTTAGTTGCTTCTACCCAAGCCTTTACATCATCTACTGAAGGATTGGTCAATTCAAGTTTGTATTTTTTATTGATTCCGCAAATTTCCTGATGCAGTTTGTTCGGGTTTGCTTCGGTCAAGGCATCAACGGTTAAATATCCGGCTTTTTGTATCGGAGCTACCCACTCCGACGGTATCCCGATTGCAGTGTATTTGTTTTCTGCATCTTTTTTCTGAGTCTTTTCAGGACGCATTTGTGGGAATAACAATACTTCTTGTATGGTCGATTGTCCGGTCATAAGCATTACCAGACGGTCCATTCCTATCCCCATGCCGGATGTAGGAGGCATTCCGTATTCAAGAGCACGGATAAAGTCGTTGTCGATAAACATCGCTTCGTCATCGCCTTTTTCAGAGAGCCGTAATTGCTCTTCAAAACGGAATCGTTGATCTATCGGATCGTTTAATTCCGAATAAGCATTACACAGTTCTTTTCCGTTTACCATGAGCTCGAAACGTTCTGTCAATTCAGGATTGTTACGATGACGTTTACAAAGAGGGGACATTTCGATAGGATAGTCTGTGATAAAAGTCGGTTGAATATAGTTCCCTTCACATTTTTCTCCGAATATTTCATCGATAAGTTTTCCCTTACCCATTGTCTCGTCCACCTCGACACCTATCTTTTTGCAAACTTCCCGTAGTTGATCTTCGTTCATTCCGGTAATGTCGATACCTGTAAATTCCTTGATGGCATCGATCATCGTTACGCGTTTAAAAGGAGCTTTAAAACTGATTATGTTTTCACCTACTTTGACTTCGGTCGTTCCGTTTACATCCAGACATATTTTTTCGAGCATCTGTTCGGTGAAATTCATCATCCATTGGTAATCTTTGTATGAAACATATATTTCCATGCATGTGAATTCCGGATTGTGAGTACGGTCCATCCCTTCGTTACGGAAGTTCTTTGAAAATTCATATACTCCCTCAAATCCTCCTACGATAAGACGTTTCAGATATAATTCATCGGCAATACGCAAATATAACGGTATATCGAGCGCATTATGATGCGTTATAAACGGACGTGCGGAAGCTCCTCCTGGAATCGATTGAAGAATGGGCGTTTCTACCTCCATGTATCCTTGCGCATTGAAATACTCACGCATAGAATTATATATCTTGTTTCGTTTGATAAAGATATCTTTTACCCCTTCATTGACAACAAGATCTACATACCGTTGACGGTAACGGAGTTCAGGATCTTCGAAAGCATCGTATGCTACGCCGTCTTTCATTTTGACGATCGGTAACGGACGTAAAGATTTTGATAAAACGGTAAGTTCTTGAGCGTGAACGGTTATTTCACCCATTTGAGTGCGGAATACAAAACCTTTAATTCCGATAAAGTCTCCTATATCCAGAAGTTTTTTGAAAACCGTATTATACAACTCTTTGTCTTCTCCCGGACAGAGATCATCCCGGGATATGTAAACTTGTATACGTCCCGTAGAATCTTTTAATTCTATGAACGATGCTTTTCCCATGATACGGCGGCTCATGATACGTCCCGCAACAGATACTTGCCGGGGAGCATCTTCATCTTTAAAAGAAGATTTTATTTCGGTTGTGTAAGCATTGACTTTATATTCGGCAGCAGGATAGGGATCTATTCCCATTTTCCGCATTTCTTCAAGACTCCCTCGTCTTATGATTTCTTGTTCGCTTAAATCAAGTAAGTTCATGTGTCGTAAATTTATCGTTTCATTGCCGTAACATATATCCATCGTTCTAAAGGACATACCATTTTCACTGCACATCTTTTTGTGCATTATACGGATTGTGCAAAAATACAAAACTTTATGCGAAACCTGTGTATGATTATGTCTAATTTATTACAAAAGTGTTTCTTCCTAAAAAAAAGCTGTGTTGTTTGTTTGAAAGGAAAGACTTATTATAACTTCTTAAGGCCTATCTGAATTTTAAATAGAAAAATATTATCCGGTCATTCTTATGTTTTTTGCCGGTCAATAACGATGTTGACGGTATCGGCAGGTTCTCCTATCAAGAGAGAAACCGACCATTCTCTTGTGGATTGTTCTCAATCTTTATTCGGGCAAATTTTAGACAGAAGTTTAATTCTCTTTGTATTTTCGTTCATATTCTTTCAACATACGGCTTACGTTGAAATAGAATCCTTCTGTTTTATCAGGATTTTCACTTACTTCGATAAAGTCGTAGTTAGGTTCAACGAAGACATATTTGTCAGCTTTATATCCGATGCTGTTGATAATGTCATATTCATGCGTCGAATTGATTACATACCATGCTGTTTCCGGAGATTTCCCATCTCCGGTAGAACGGATAGCTTCGAGAAGTTGTCGCATTTTTGTAGCCCATATTTGGGCTTTTTCCTTATTACCTTTAGTCTTGTATGCATACGCCAATAGATGCATCTGTCTTAGGTCGAACGGAAAATTATCCAACAACCGGATTGCGTAATCGATGATTGTGTCGCATTCTGCTGCTGTGTGTGTCGGTTGAGAGTATAATTTCATGATCTCTTCAGGGTGTTTGTTTACTCGATAAGGATTATAACCCTCTTGAAAACTGTATCCTAAATATAGATGTCTTAACTCTTTCAGTGTAAATGTCGTGTCGTTGTTCAGAAAGCGTTTTATCAAATAAGGGTAATAGAGGTGGGAATTGTAGTTACGGATGTTTTTATGTATTTCTTTTAAATTCGGAATTTTGAAATCTTTGTCTTCCGCTTTTATGGACGGAATGAACAGAAATAAAGAAAGGAGAAATATAATGAGTCTATTTTTCATTGCCTGATTGGATTTTGCTATCTCAACAAAGATAGGTAAAAATCTCTCTTTGACAGATAGATTTCAATGTAAAGACTGTATATTTTTACCTTTTTTAGAGGCTATTTGCAGATCTCTGCTATTTTGTATAGCAGGAGAAAGAACTTCTGAATTTTAGTACTGCCAGATGATATTATTTACGGTTTTTTAGTTCTTCTATCAGTCCGTTACAAGCATCTTCCAAAATGTCCAGTACGAGTTCAAACCCGTCGCTTCCCGAATAGTAGGGGTCGGGGATATGATCGTATGGTAATTTTCTGCAAAAATCGGTAGTTCTCCGTATTTTTGCAAGCGATTCCGGATCGGGGGCTAATCGTTGTAGATTGCTGATATTTGTATCGTCCATGCCGAGAATTAAATCGAATTTTTCAAAATCATCCCATTTTATTTGTCTTGATCGGTGAGTCAGCTTATATCCTCGGCAGGCGGCATGGGCACGCATTCGGCTGTCCGGCAGTTCTCCGGCATGACCTCCGTACGTTCCTGCAGAATCTACTTCGATATTCTCGGACAGTTTTACTTTTTGCAATAGCTTCTGCAATATTCCTTCGGCAGCCGGGGATCTGCAAATGTTGCCGAGACAAACAAACAATATTTTGTATTTTTTCTCCATCGTTGATGTTTGTATTAAAAGCGACACGCATGCGAAAATCGCATGCGTGTCATGTAAGTCTCTTATTGTAATCGAGGTATAATAGCCTCGTACAAATCGAACTGATTAGTTTTTGGGTTCTACAGAAATGTAAGAACGATTATCTTTTTTTCTGCGGAATACTACCATACCGTCCACTAATGCGAACAATGTGTGGTCTTTACCCATACCTACGTTTTCACCCGGATGGTGAACTGTACCTCTTTGGCGTACGATAATGTTTCCTGCTTTTGCAAACTGTCCGCCAAATACTTTAATACCCAGTCGCTTACTTTCCGATTCACGACCGTTCTTCGAACTACCGACACCTTTCTTGTGAGCCATTTTTTCTTAGAATTTAATAAGTTAAGCAACAATTTCTTTAATTAACACTTGTGTAAAGCATTGACGGTGTCCGTTGCGTTTGCGATATCCTTTTCTTCTTTTTTTCTTGAAAACGATTATGCGTTCTCCTTTCAGGTGAGAAAGTACTTCGCATACAACTTTTGCGCCCTCTACGGTAGGAGCGCCAACTTTTACCGTTCCGTCGTTGTCGAGTAACAATACTTTGTCAAATTCGACAGAAGCGCCTTGTTCGGCTGCGAGACGATGAACATACAATTTTTTGCCTGCTTCGGCCTTAAATTGTTGTCCTTGAATGTCAACAATTGCGTACATCTGATATAATTTATTATTCAGGTTACCTCCAGTGGGTGGGTGATTTTTATCACCGCTTATTTATACCCAGCACGGAATGAGGGTGCAAAATTAATGCTTATTTTTTGTATTTCCAAATCTTTCTATTCAAAATTCGGAACAGTATTTTTATTTCATCCCGAACAAGATAGGTTCTTAGAACTTTTTCTTGTTCGGGCAATGGATTTATAAATCAGAGTTTTGCTTTTATGGCTTTTGTTTCTGCTTCATATCCCGGTTTTCCGAGTAGAGCGAACATGTTTTTCTTATATGCTTCTACTCCGGGTTGGTCAAAGGGATTTACTCCCAATATATAACCGCTGATGCCGCAGGCTTTTTCAAAGAAGTAAATCAGTTGTCCCAAGTAATATTCGGTGATCTCCGGAATTTCTATTTTCAAATTGGGGACACCTCCATCGACATGGGCGATTTGAGTTCCGAGTTCGGCCATTTTGTTCACTTCGTCTACTCGTTTGCCGGCAAGAAAGTTCAGTCCGTCTAAGTTTTCCTCATCGGCAGGAATTTCGACTTTATATTTCATCTTTTTTACGGAAAGAACCGTTTCGAAAATCGTGCGTTCTCCGTCTTGTATCCATTGCCCCATAGAGTGCAGATCGGTGGTAAAATCTACCGATGCCGGGTAAATCCCTAGATGATCTTTACCTTCGCTTTCTCCGTATAGCTGTTTCCACCATTCTGCAAAGAAGTGCAGCTTGGGATTGAAGTTGACGAGTATTTCTATTTTTTTTCCGGCTTTGTATAATATGTTGCGGGTTGCAGCATAAACGGCTGCCGGATTTTCTGTAAACGGTACATTTTCCCCGCATTTATTTTCCATTGCAACTGCGCCTTTTACCAATTGGCGAATATCATATCCGGCTACGGCGATAGGTAACAGTCCTACCGGAGTGAGTACCGAAAAACGTCCGCCTACATTATCCGGAATTATGAATGTCTTATATCCTTCTTTATCCGCCAATTTTCGTAAAGCACCTTTGGATGCATCGGTTATGGCGATGATGCGGTTTTTAGCTTCGTTTTTGCCGACTTGATCTTCCAATTGTTTTTTCAACAGCCGGAAAGCTAATGCCGGTTCGGTCGTTGTTCCGGATTTTGAAATATTGATTAATCCGAATTGACGATTTTGCAAAATATGTTGTAGTTCGTACAGATAATCTTCTCCGATATTTTGTCCGGCAAACAAGACTAAAGGAGCACTTTGCTTGGTTTGCATTTGTATGAATGTGTTCGACAGCGCTTCCAACACGGCTTTTGCTCCTAAATAACTGCCTCCTATACCGATTGCAACAACAATCTCGCATCGGTCTTTCAATTGTTTGGCCGCGGCTTCGATATCCGATAATTCTGTTTCACTGATCGAGGAGGGCAGATGCAGCCATCCGAGGAAATCATTTCCTTTTCCGTTTCCTTTATGTAATGTCTTTATAGCATCTTCTGCTTTTGGAGCGGCAGAAAGAAGTTGCTCTTTTGCACCTTTACCAAGGGCTTTTTCAATGTTTAAGTTAATAGTTTCCATACGGGCTAACAAGAATTAATTAATTCTCAAATGTATAAATTATAATCGAAATAATGCAATTATAAAGGCTAAAATTCTTTTTTATATATACTTCGGGTAGTGAGAACAGATGTATGTGTTATCTTTGCCGTCTGAATAAAAATGATCAATCTTTTATCTTTTGCATAATAATAAGCGTATGCGTTTTACCAACAGACAAATTTGGCAAATGGCCTATCCCATTCTCATCAGTTTGCTGATGGAACATTTAATCGGACTTACCGATACGGCATATTTGGGACGTGTCGGAGAGGTAGAGCTGGGAGCTTCTGCATTGGCCGGAGTTTATTATTTGGCGATTTTCATGTTGGGATTCGGCTTCAGTATCGGAGTGCAGATTATAATTGCCCGTCGTAACGGGGAGAAGCGTTATTCCGATATCGGGGGAATTTTTTTGCAAGGGGCGATGTTCCTTATGCTGTTGGCAGGTGGTGTGTTTGTGATTTCGAAGCTCTATTCTCCGATATTTTTACGTTCGATAATACAATCTGATCTTGTATATGAAGCAACGGTCAGTTATATGAACTGGCGTATTTACGGTTTTTTCTTTTCTTTTATCGCTGTTTTATTCAGGGCGTTTTATGTCGGAATTACTTATACCCGTATTCTGACGATCAATTCCGTTGTTATGGTATTGACAAATATTATTTTGAATTATGTGTTGATTTTCGGTAAATTCGGATTCCCCCAGTTGGGTATCGCCGGAGCGGCCATAGCTTCCAGTACTGCCGAAGCGGTGTCTGCTTTATTCTATATTTTATATACTTGGATTAAGATCGATTGGAAGAAGTACGGTTTTTCTTTCAATATCAAATTTCATCCGAAGATGCTGGGGAGGATACTTTCGACCTCTATCTGGACGATGTTGCAGACTTTCTTGTCTATGAGCACATGGTTTTTGTTTTTTGTTTCGGTCGAGCATTTGGGAGAGCGTTCTCTTGCGGTCACGAATATAGTCAGGAGTGTTTCTTCTTTACTTTTTATCGTAGTCAATGCATTCTCCTCGACGGCAGGATCGCTGACGAGTAATCTTATGGGAGCGTCGGAGCAAAACGCAGTTCCCCGTTTGGGAATGAGGATAACCCGAATGTGTTTTTTCTGTTGTTTGCCGATATTGTTGCTTATCGCTTTATTCCCTTCGGAGGTATTGCGTATTTATACCGATAATACAGGTTTGATAGAGAATGCCGTACCATCTTTGTGGGTAATGTTGTCTTCTTATCTGTTTTTTGTTCCTGCTATGATTTGGTTTACGATTGTTTCCGGTACGGGAAATACTCGTCAGGCATTTATGCTCGATCTTGCGGCATTGTCTATATATGTCGCTTATGTATTGTATGTCGCTATCGGGCTTAAAGCCGATGTTGCGGTATGTTGGACTTCGGATCATGTATATGCCGTTTTTATGCTGTTGTTCTCTTTTTTGTATTTGAAAAAGTCCGATTGGCGTGAAAAACGATTATGATAAAATAATGTCCGAACTGTTAATAAAGCATTTTATATGCCGGGCGATGATAGAAAGTCCGATATAAAGGCGTACATTTGAAATGTGATTCCGGAATACATCGGGATTACTAACGATTATTTAATGATATTTGAAAATTTGAAATTGACAGAGCCTGTTCTTAGAGCTCTTCAAGATGAGGGGTATATTACCCCGACGCCGATTCAGGCAAAAGCAATTCCTTGTGTTTTAGATGGTAAAGATTTATTAGGTTGTGCGCAGACCGGAACAGGTAAGACCGCAGCATTTTCGATTCCCATAATACAGAATCTCTTAGCGGAAGCCGGAGGAAACGGACGGAGGTCTGTCCGGGCATTGATATTAACCCCTACTCGGGAATTGGCGGCTCAGATCGGAGACAATATAAACGCTTATAGTCGTCATACCCGATTGAAACATACCGTTATTTTCGGTGGCGTATCGCAGAAATCTCAAGTAGAGGCTTTACGGAAGGGTGTCGATATATTGGTTGCCACACCCGGGCGTTTGCTCGATCTGGTAAGTCAGAAGATTATCGATTTACAGACGATACGTTTCTTTGTTCTCGATGAGGCTGACCGTATGTTGGATATGGGATTTATTCATGATATAAAGAAAATATTGCCATTGTTGCCTCGTAAGAGACAATCTCTGTTTTTTTCGGCTACGATGCCTGCCGAAATCGAAAAATTATCACGACAGATATTGAATCATCCGGAAATGATCGAGGTGACGCCTGCTTCATCTACCGTTGATGTAATCGAGCAGCATGTTTATAGCGTGGAGAAGGCTGATAAAAGTAAATTGCTGCTTCATCTTTTACAAGATAAGAATATCGAATCGGTTTTGGTTTTTACCCGGACAAAGCACGGGGCGGATAAGGTTGCCCGAATATTGGGTAGATCGGGAGTTAAAGCGGAGGCTATTCATGGAAATAAATCTCAGAATGCTAGGGTAAAAGCCATGAATAATTTTCGGGATCATATTACCCGGGTCTTAATTGCTACGGACATAGCGGCTCGGGGGATAGATATTGATCATCTTTCTCATGTTATAAATTATGATTTACCGAATATTCCCGAAACTTATGTCCACCGCATCGGCCGTACGGGACGTGCCGGACGCAGTGGTGCTGCATTTTCGTTTTGCGACTCTGAGGAAAAAGTCTATCTAAAGGACATAGAAAGATTGACCGGAAGACATATTCCCGAGATTCAAGAACATCCTTTTAATGCAGGTGTTGTAAGACCTGTATCTGTTTTTTCGGAGAAGGAAGAATTGAAGAGAACCGTAAGACGTGAGGATAGGAAAAATTCCCGGAATAGTCGTTTTCAGAATAGTTTTGGAAGTCGTTCAGATGTGCGGGCGTAAATATGTTTAGATAACATTGTGAAGACGGGAGCACTGCCAAGATGCGGTTTCCCGTTTTTTTGATATGAGGAATGTTGTATAAAAGATTAGACCGGCAGTTTCTGTTTTCGATAAATTTCTTATTTTTGTTTCGTTGCAAATAATTGTGGAATGTTGTTGGAAACAGAAAATATATTGTATTGGATATCGGGCTGGTTTGATAATGCGTCGTTAAGCCCAGCTCATTCTTTGTTTTTTTCTCGGGTTATCATACTCGTTGCGATTTTATTGTTGGCAGTAATTGCCGATTATATCTGTCGCTATTTTATAAATAGTGTGGTGCATCGGATTGTGAAAAGTACGAAAGCCGAGTGGGACGATATGCTGTTTGACCGGAAATTGCTCAATAAACTTGCATTGACCGTGCCGGCCGTAATGATTTATTTTTTAATACCTCTGGCTTTTCCCGAGCAACCGGTCGCTTTATCATGGGTACTGAAACTTTGTATTGTTTATATCATTGCGGTCGTTCTGCGTTTTTTCAATTCATTTCTTAATATTCTGCTTGAGTTGACCAACCGGAAAGAAAAACTGCGAGACCGGCCTGTAAAAGGCCTGTTCCAAACTTTACAGGTTTTATTGTTTTTTGTCGGTATAATATTTATTATCAGTGTAATCATAGACAAATCACCGTTATCTTTATTCGCCGGGTTAGGGGCTTCTGCCGCAATTCTTATGTTAGTGTTTAAAGATACGATCATGGGATTCGTTTCAGGAATACAGTTGTCTGCAAATGATATGTTGCGCCCCGGAGACTGGATTACCGTTCCGAAACATGGGGCGAACGGAAGAGTGATCGAGGTCACTTTAAATACTGTAAAAATCAGAAATTTTGATAATACGATCGTTACCGTTCCTCCGTATGCATTGGTGAGTGATTCTTTTCAGAACTGGAGAGGGATGGAGGAGTCGGGAGGGCGTCGCATAAAGCGTGCGGTACATATCGACATGAACAGTGTGAAATTTTGTACTCCCGAAATGTTAGAGCGTTTTTGTTGTTTAGACGGTGTTCGCGAATATGTCGATTATAAAAAAGAACTTTCGCCTCAGAGCCGTTTGACTAATATCGGATTATTTCGGGCCTACCTCGATCGTTATATTCGGGCATTACCCGAGTGCAATGAGGACCTGACGATTCTTGTCCGTTATCTTGAAGCGACGGATAAAGGAATGCCTTTGGAGATCTATTTTTTCACAAAAAGAAAAGAATGGCCGTTGTACGAAGCATTGCAGGCGGATGTTTTGGATCATATTATGGCGGTTCTACCAGAGTTCGACTTAAGAGTATTTCAGAGTCCTTCCGGCGCTGATTTTCGTTTTTTGTCAAGCAGATGAAAGTTCTGTTCTAATAAAATATAAAAAATAAACACGGGAGAAGTCGTCTCGTGAAAATGTCGTATTTTTACCCGTTGAAGACAGTATTGTATTACTTGTCGGGTTAAGATTATGGATATTAAGAAGATACTCGCATTTTTATTTTTTTTATGTTCGCTGGCAACAGGATATTCTTCCGTAAACGATTCCTTAAAAATCAGTTTGATAACCTGTTCTCCGGGATCTCAAGTATATGAGCTGTTCGGGCATACGGGATTGCGTGTGCAAGATGTATCACGAAATGTAGATGTCGTTTTTCATTATGGCGTGTTCAGTTTCAATACCCCGCATTTTATCTATCGTTTTACTAAAGGAGAGACCGATTATAGTATAGGGCTTGCCGATTTCAGGGATTTTGTCTATAACTATGCTGTACGGGGAAGTAAAGTTTCGGAACTTCCTTTAGAGCTGACGGCAGAAGAGAGTAAGCGTGTATTTCAGGCTTTGATTATTAATAATATGCCCGATAATCGTATATATCGGTATAACTTTCTGTATGATAATTGCGCCACTCGTCCTCGTAATGTGATAACGGAAAATTTATCGGGGCAGATACAGTATAAAAATCCGGACGAAAAAGTGACATTCCGTGAGATGATTCACGATTGCACGCATAATTATCCGTGGCTTACTTTCGGAATAGATCTGGCTTTGGGAACACCCCTCGACCGGACGATTAGTTATGAAGAACAGATGTTTCTTCCGGATGTGCTTATGGGTGCATTTGAAGATGCCCGTGTCGTAAAAGGCGACTCGGTGCGCTATTTGTCCGGAGAGCCGGTTTTATTGCTCGCCGCAGATACTATGCGTATGACGTCTGCAACTGTTCGACCGACCGGTATATCTCCTTTATTTGCTGCATCTTTGCTGTTGTCGGTGGTAGTTATAATTTCTGTCGTAGAAATTATAAAACGTCGTCATTACCGTATTGTAGATACGGTTTTGTTTTCGATCTACGGGTTGGTAGGGTGTCTATTGTTCTTCTTGATGTTTATATCTACCCATCCGGCTACCTATCCGAATTATTCGGGATTCTGGGCAAATCCTTTTTTATTGATATTACCTGTAATCATTTGGGTAAAATCTATGAAAAAGGTCGTCTGTTATTATCATTTTATTAACTTTGCGGTGCTTTTCTGTTTATTGGCAAGTTGGTATTGGTTGCCTCAACAGATGAATATTGCATTCTTGCCTTTAGTGTTGGTATTGGCCGTTAGGTCTGTGACCTATATATGGGTGAATCGCAGGAAGGAAAAGATGGCAGAAAAAGAAATATAGAAAAATGAATAAAGTTATAGCATCCTTGATTTTAGTATTGATGACCGCACCTTTGGGGGCTCAGGTTCCGGCCGATGTGCCTAAGTTGGTTGTCGGTATTACTATAGATCAGTTGCGTACCGATTATTTGCAGATGATGCGGCATGTCTTCGGGGACAAGGGCTTCAAGCGTCTGATGGACGAAGGCTTGCTATATGATCAAGTTACATTCGATTTCCCGAATATCGATCGTTCTTCTGCAACGGCATCTATTTATACGGGAACGTACCCGGCTTATAATGGAATTGTGGCCAATACATTATATAATGTTGGGGAGGATAGGGTGGAATCTATCTTGTATGATCCTGCTAAAATGGGAAATTATACGAATGAAACGGTTTCTCCTAAGAATTTGTTGACCTCGACGATTTGTGATGAGTTGAAAATCGCGACAGAAGGTGTCTCTCGTGTTTTTTCCGTCGCACCGACTTTCGAACAGGCGATATTGAGCGGAGGTCATGCTGCAAACTCCGTATTCTGGATTGATAATGACAACGGGAAATGGGCATCTTCTACGCATTACAAAGATATTCCGGCTTATATCGACCAATATAATATAGAATCGGGACTCGACCGCCGTATAGATACGATTGTCTGGCAACCATTGCGTTCGGCAACGGATTATACAGGCTTGTCTTATCTGAGTAGCGACTATATGTTTAAGCATATATTCGATAAAGGAAAGCATAAGAAATACGATTACTTTAAGACCAGCGGTTTGGTGAATGAAGAGGTAAACCGGGTCGTGGAGGCTTTTCTTACTAAAGGCGAGTTGGGGAAACAAATGTATCCCGATATGTTGAATATCGGGTATTCTGCTGCCAATTACCAAGGAAAAAGCATTCAGGAGTATAGTCTTGAAATTCAAGATACTTATTTGCGCCTTGATCAGGAAATCGCTCGTTTGTTGGAGATGATCGACAAGAATGTCGGATTGAAGAATACGGTGATTTTCCTGACCTCTACCGGATATTTTAACGGAGAGGCGAAAGAGGTGGGGATATATGAAATTCCTGCAGGAGAGTTTTATCCTGAGCGGGCTACCTCTTTACTCAATATGTATTTGATGGCGGTTTACGGACAGGAGAAATGGGTACTCGGTTATCATGACCGTCAGATATTTTTGAATCGGAAACTGATTTCGGATAAAGAAATGAGTTTGAAAGATGTTCAGTTGAAAGCTGCTGAATTTCTTGTTCAAATGACTGGGATACAGGATGTGACGACATCGTTCCAGATGTTGCACGGAAATTGGAATAACCGGATTGATGCCATTCGCCGGGGGTATCATCGTAAATTATCCGGAGATCTTCTTCTCGAGGTTCAGCCCGGTTGGGAAATCGTATATGAAAATACGGATAATCCACGTGAATATGTTCGGGAGAATGCGATTCCAGCTCCACTTATTTTCTTTGGTAAAGACATAAAACCTCAGCATATCGCCCGGCCTGTTCGGGTTACAATGATCGCACCTACGGTTTCACGTATTTTGCGGATACGCTCTCCGAATGCCGCATCTCAACCGGCGCTTCCCGAAATCCGGTAAAATGAGAAAGTCGTTTCGGTGAAATAAATCGGATAGAATCCAGGTGAAATTCTGAATTGTCCCGATATTGAATTTATCGAATCTTTTCTGGACTTTTTGTTTTCGGGTTATTTACATTACATTTGTAACCGTTCTCCAAGTATCTTCTTGAGAAATGTTTTTATTCATTCAGCAAAAAATAAAATAATATATAATCTATGGGATTTAATGATTT
>NZ_CEWDCG010000060.1:0-14850 GCF_982436375.1 Coprobacter sp.
CGTATGATCAGCATCATTTGCAAAATGAGTTCGATTCGGTATCAATTCATTGATAAAAATAGAGATTATTTATTAAATATCAAAATTTATGACCCAAAAATATTTGATATTATAAATTTATTGTGAATAAATTTTTTCGGAGTATTATTTTTATTATATTTGTATTATATAATATTATAATATTAAGGTGGAGTATCGGCAATCGGCACATAGTGTTATAGATAGGTTCATGAAAATAGTTTGTCTTTTTTCAGGGCTTGCCGTTATCGTATGCACCGGCTGTAATCGGGAAAAGGAACGAAATCTCGAGATATTGGAAAAGGCCGTTTACGAACATTACGGCCATAAGGCTGAAGATAGTCTGAAACTTGTTGCGGCAAAATTCTTGATCAAGAATATGCCGAGACATTTTTCGGTTCGGGATGAGGATTATTTTGGGCAAGTCGCATCGATTGCACAGACAAAGGGCATTTCTTATCCGGACAAAAAGGCTTTGGAGATGTTTGCCTCTTATTACGGAGAGGGAGCGGAGCGGCTTTCGGATGCGGATGCCGTTTCTCCCGCTTTCCTGATCCGGCATATCGACCGGGCTTTTGAACAGCGGGCAAAGTTCCCTTGGTTGCGGGATATCGATGACGAAACTTTTTTTGAGTATTTATTGCCGTATCGGTTTTTGAACGAACCGTTGGATTATTGGAGGGATTCTCTGACGATAGCTCCGCAGGCTTTTTCGGACATGATATCGTGCGATAATTTGAAATATGACCCGGCTGCAGTCGCTTCGCATGTATATACCGATCGGGAATCGGGCGATATGGGAGGATATGCGTATGTGCGACATTTACCGGGGGTGACTGCGGATAAGGGTTGTTACTTTTTTGCCGCTGCCAATTTGTTGCGTTATCGGGCATCGGGGATACCATCGGCGATCGACATCATTCCTGCGTATGCCAACCGGAACGGAGGACATTGCTGGGTATCGGTAATTTCGTCTGACGGGAGATTCGGAAAGTCGGAGATAGACCCGGGCAGGCGGGCTCCTAAGATTTATCGGTATATGTATTCGAGAGCGAACCGTTATGCCGATTACCGTACGAGAGAATATCTTCCCGAGATGTTCGGCAATCCTTTTATTAAGGACGTGACAGATTGTTATCTGAATACGCGGGATGTGACGGTTCCCATTTCGAGAATGTCGGGAGGCAAACTTCCGAATCTCTGTTTCCTTGCGGTTTTTAATGCGGGGCAATGGATACCGGTTGCCGTGGCGGAGAGAAAGATGAAACGAGCGACTTTTGATCGTATGGCGGTCGGGAATGTCTATCTTCCGGTATATTATTGGCGACGAGAACTGAAGGCTTTCAACTATCCGTTTATAGTGAACGAAAGAGATGGTATGGTTTATCTGATTCCCGATCATTCCCGTATCCGGAAAATCAGGATCTCCCGAAAATATCCCTACAACGAAAAGTTGAACGGTTATTGTAAATCGCTCGAAGGGATGGAAATCTGGGGATCGGATGAGCGATCTTTCGATCGAGCCCGGCGACTATGCGTGTTGAAGAAGGGCAGCGGGGATGCGATATTCGATAATAGCGTGAGTTTGTCCGGTAAGTTCCGTTATCTGAAATTGTTGAGCCGCAAACCTGTTGCCGATTTGTCCGAGATTGTTGTATATGATGAAAAAGGACATGCGGTCGGTTGCGTGCCGACAGACTCTTGTTTTAAAAAAAGTACCGATCGTGACCCGTTGACGTATGTCCGCTATGTAAGAGATAATAAGAAAGAAATGGTAATCGATCTGAAAAGTCTTGTCGGGATAACCCGGATCGTATGTGTGCCTCGAAATGACGGAAATTCGGTTTTCCCGGGCTCTGTCTATGAACTGTTTTATTATGGTATGGACGGATGGGAATCGTTGGGGATAAAACGGGCTGAGGATTATAATGTGGAATATGAAGATGTGCCTGCCGGGGCGTTGTATTGGCTGAAGTGTCTTACCGGAGGTGTTGAAGAGAGAATATTTACGTTTACCGATAAAGACGGAATACGTTTTTTTTGAGGACAGAATTAGATAGGCTCTTAGACGGATTCTTAAACGAGTTATGAAATAAAAAATATGTTTTTGTGTAACATTTAAATCGGATTTGCCATGAAAAAGTTTATGATTATTGCCTGTTTGGTGTTGATTGCTTGTTTCGTTTGGGGTATTAATTTGAGGAATGATTCGGGAAAACAGGTCGGGATCGATACCGGTACAGAAGAGGTTGAAGATGCTTCCGAACCGGAGAGTATCGGAATAAATAAAAATTCCGAGTCAGCGGTGCGGTATAATTCGGGACGGCAAAACCGCTCGGTCAGGAATTATCCGGAGGGGCGCAGATATACAACAAACCATGTTTGGGTGCAACCCGAAGGCGATTATTGTTGGGTCGGGATAACCGATTATCTCCAAGAACGTTTGGGAGATATCGTATATGTCTCTGTCTATGGAATCGATGAATATTTTGATAAGAACACTGTATTTGCCACTATAGAATCGATTAGCGAGGTTTGTGATTTGTATATGCCTCTTTCGGGCACGATCTTAGGCGTGAATAATATTTTGAATGATTCTCCGGGTATGTTGAATTCCAATGCTCATGAATATCCGATTATTATGCTGAAACCGGACGATAGTCTGGAATTCGAAGAATTATTGCCAGCCAACGAATATTCTGATTTTATTGATAGTTGGTAAATCGTTTAGAGTTCTTTCTTCAACAGTTCTCGGATTTTCCTACATTTATATATGTGTGAATCTTCATGTGTCCGGCAAGTTCCATAACATGTTCATCTCTATTAATTTTATCAGTCATGTTGCAAGCCAATGGAATATTACGTTTATTATATTAAAATAATATGAGTTTGATATAAAAAGCCAACTAATTCATAATTATATCATTGTGAATTAGTTGGCTAATTTTTATTATTTACTGAATCTACTTAGTCGTTCAGGCTTATTTTCTTTGCTTTACCATCTGAATAGTTCCATCTTCATTATAATACAATCGGTCTACACAAATGGATCTCAACCAATCATGATTAGACAATGCACTATTATGATAGAAAGCAAACCATTCGCCTTTATATTCTACAATAGAGCCATGATTTGTATAACTGTCGGTAGGTTCCATATAGATACCTTGATGTTTCCATGGTCCCAACGGGCTATCACTGATAGCATAACGCATCCGGTTATCACCTTTGACTCCATCATTCATATTTTCATCGTGATTATCCGAGTATGACAGATAATACTTTCCGTTATATTTATGTACCCATGGTGCTTCATGAAAATCTACCAATCCTTCCATTCGGAGCATTTCACCATCCAGTTCCATCATGTTATCTTTAAGCTTTCCGCCTTTACATATACCGCCTCCTCCATGGTATATATAGGCCTGTCCATCATCGTCAATAAATACGCACGGATCGATCAATGAATCCATACCTTTTATATATCCTTGAACTTTAAAATCTCGGTCAGGATACCGACTGGTTGCCACTCCGATTTTCCAGGAGTCATTCCAAGCCGTTTCACTCGGATGCGGGAAATAAAAATAATAAGTTCCATTTTTATAGGCACAATCGGGAGCCCACATGAAACCTCCTTCTTTACGTCCCCAAGCAACCTGAGATGAATTCAGTATCTCTCCATGATCTGTCCAATGTACCATATCATCGGTAGAAAAGACATGATAACGGTCCATCAGATCACATCCCCGTGGAGGATCGATATCGTGGGATGCATAGATATAAAGTCTTCCATCCTCCCATACATGCGCCGAAGGGTCTGCTGTATACATATGCGTAATAAAAGGGTTGGATGCCAAGCTGTCTATACCACTTTTTTCTGTAATCTTATTCTTGACCGACTGGCACGACATCATGCAACCAATAAAGCATAAAGCTCCAATAGTGTGTAAAACTTTCATAAGCAGTTAGTATTAATCATGAAACAAATATCAATGAATTGACGGAGGAACTCACCCTTTTATGCCCCCATTCCTTATTTGGCATATCATATCTTTACGGGATGTTTCACATCCTGTAAAGATCAAACACATTATGAGATATAGAATATTATTCTTCATTATTTCTTTATATTCAAAAGTCAAACAATCAGTTTTAATGCGGACGCTTGGGCAATGTAAATGTCAAGGATTTCTTCCCCTTGAGAATTAACGAAGCCTCTCCTGTCAACCATAAATAGTGATCAGAAGGCATATTGTCCATTCCCACAAATTGAATATTCTTGCCTACCGGTGGATTATCAGTACATTTAAAGATAGCCGTGCCCTCATTCACTTCATCGAACATAGCTATATACAGCATTCTGGCACCGCAGTTTATGGCCGTAGAGATCTGCTGCCAATAAAAACGACCACCTTGGCGGGGTATTGAACCGGATGGTTTAACGTCGTCCGGAAATGCATATCGACTTAAATTATGCCAACTGAATCCGGGTGTAACACAAGGAACGTATTCTATACCGTTCTCCTTACACCATGACATATCACGCAGTATAACATCGCGATAACGATCCATGTCATTATGCAACAAAGGAGTAAATCTTTGTACCATCCAAGGCATAATTAAATCTGCTTCGCGGATAATTTCATGCAAATAAGGATCATGCACACAGTCGGCACCAAGTTCACGCCAATAGGTAGGTACTCCCAACATAATGCTGCATCCTCCATACTCGGGATCATTACATAAAAAATCTATAAAACGTTTCAGGCCGATGTCCCGAATATCGTAAGGTCTGTCAGGAAAACCTACTCCCCAAATTGTAACCAATGGCTTTCCATTATGGAAAATATAAGTATGAGCTCCGTCCTGATTTGTAACTTTTAAAGAATCGACTAAGAATTTCCAGTCTTCAATCAAAGATGAACAATCCTCACCATGAGCTTTCAGCCCTGACAAATCATACATGATGCCGATTGCGCGGTTATACTTGGAAGCTGCTTTAAAGGCATGACTGATAACAGCATTCCCTTTTGTGTTATCTTTACGGGCAGCGTTGAAGAAACGCTGCATGAAGACACCGTCTATTCCATACTCTTTCATCCAACGGAAATGGAGGTCTACAGTACTCTCGTCGGAAGAACAAAAGAATCGTGCAGTAGAACCGTCGGCATGTTTCAGACCTGTTGGATAAGTTTCTGGATATTCGCTTACATCAGGCCACATGTCAATTCGCACATTCTTCTCATCAGGATACATCATCCCTTTTTCCGGTTTATGGAACCATCCTTGATACCCGGCCATAACAAGTCCGTGATAAGACGGATAATTTGTATCTGCTGCATGCTTGGGAGATGCAGACAAACTTAATACAAAACCATTAAATAAAAGGAATATGCTTATCCGGATTCTACATGTCTTGAGACTACAATATTTTTTAGTAACAGAATATATCATCAATCAACTATATTACAGATTTAGAACAATATTGACTATTTATTTTTTAACTTGATTTGTTCTACTGCCTGATCACAAAGACCAAGCAGTAGGACAAATACACGGATTTATCTTGCCGGCCAGGATGACTTCAAAGGAACCTCTCCTCTAAGCATCTTGCGACCTTGCCCGGTGAGCCATAAATAATGGTCTGTCGGAAGCCCATCTTCCACTCCCTGAAATTTAACCTTTAGATCCTTAGCCAACTGACACCATTCATTAGCCCCGGTCACTTCTACCTTAGATTGAGTCATGCGATAACTATTATTTTGATATACAACATAATAATCGTCTTCAGCTTCATTGCTTGGCACATCGCTTTCATTCAAGCATTTGAAAATAGCTGTACCTTCGTCTATTTCATCGAACATGGCAATGTACAACATTTGCGCACCGGACTTGATACAGAAATACATCTGATCCCACAAGAATTGGCCTCCGTAACGCGGATTAATCGAATTATTCGGGTGCATATTACGGTCTGAAGAGCCTGGGAAACATAAAGGAGCATAGGCTACATTATTTTCTTTACACCATGCAATATCTTGCTGAATCAAATTATGGAAGTTAGAATATTCACTTTTCCCATACCTTCCGACAAACCAAGGCATAATCACATCGGCCATTTTGATAAGGTCATGTAGTTTGGCATCTGGTATTGCATCATTTCTTCTTTCTCTCCAATAAGTCGGAACTCCCAACATGATACTGAAACCTTTTTCTTTCAGTCCATTCATCAGTTGCTCTACATCATTCATGTTATAAGGACGATTATCGTTAAATCCGACGCCCCATAATACGATCAGCGGTTTCTCGTTTTCATACAAATAGTATTTCTGTACATTCCTGTCTTTCAATCGATATGTATCCAATATCTCTTGAGCATCGGTCAAAACAGCATCTGCATTACGAGTATTATCAGACATAAATCCTCCCAAATCATACATGACACAAATAGCACGCTGATACTGATTTGACGCTTTCATTGCAGAAGCCAATACTTTATTGAAATGAGCTTTTCCATCAGGATTATTTATAACTTCGCCTACGAATCGCTGCATAAAGACACCATCTAATCCGTAATCTTTCATCCATTTAAAATGTAACATAACGGTAGATTCATCATAAGAGCTGAAGACTGTCGCTTTTTCACCATTGGGAAGAATAAATTTGCCGGGAGTATATTGAGTCTCATACTCACTCATATCTGGCCAGAAATCAATTGAATTTCTCAAGACTCCGGGTTCAAAGCGGTCGTTTTCACGATAATGATACCATGCGGTATTGGAATGGTCACTGTGCGGACACCCGTCACCGGGAGCGCCGAACCAACCTTGATAGCCGGCCATAACCAGCCCGCGATAAGTATTGAAAGGTTCTCCATCTACGTGGGGAGTAAATCCTAAATCATTATAGATTTCAGGATCTGCCGGTTTTTCCGGTTCTTGAATGGCAGGTGGGATATAGTCATCATCTTTGTTACTACAAGAAATACAACACAAGCCTATTACAGCCCAAAGTATGTATAAATTATATTTCAATTTCATAAGCAACTATTCATTTTTTACGTTCGGGAAAAGATTTCTCCTTTCCCGAATCGAACTTTATTAACTTTAATATGTCTATTACTGAGGTACTTCGACCTTTACTATTTCGGTATAGTTATGTTTTTCAAACGAATCCTTAACTTTTGCTCCCATACGAACAAAGTAAATATATCCGCGTTTTACAGGAACAGTAACCTCAAATGGAATAGTTCTGCCATCTCCCTCTTTTTCGATCTTGTCCCATGATTTCATCACATTAACTCTAAAATCATTGGTATTATAATAGTTAATGCAGTTGGATGCTCCACAGAACTGATTTAAGCTCAAATATGGACGGACTTCCATTATTTGTGGCAATCCCTCAGTTATAGGTGCATCCAGACGGCAGGACATCGTAAGATTTTCGCCTTCCAGATTCACTTGAAAATCTATTAACTTCAGATAGGGAGTTACCTCAAAATTCTGAGTTACCGTTTTCTTTCCAATCCCGACACGGATAGTATCACAAGGCCACCAGGCTCCTTCCGGAACGACATCGTATGTTCCGGAAAATAATTTTGAATTATTATATGTACCATCTTGTTTCACAGGAATATCCTGATTTGCAGGATTCAGGCTGAAACTTTTCTCCCAGATACGGACTCTGCATTCACCCTGGTCTGCCAAAATATTCTCGCCTGTAGTGCTATCTATAATACGACCGGTTACATGAGCTTCAGGAGCGTCGAAGTTGTCTACTTTCATGCATGAAGAACTCGCTAACACGGATGCAACAAACAGAATACTATATATTGTCTTTTTCATATTGTGATCGTTTATATAGGTTTGAAATTAATAACCATCATTGCGGATCAAGTTTGGATTCTTTCCGATTTCACCACTTGGAATCTGTTCATAGTACCAACGTTTTTCAAACGTCACTTTACGACCTTCGCGTTCCACTTCATTCAAGAAGATCCACTTATTTTCATCCATCACATAATATGGCAACAATGTATGGGTGTACATACCATTCTGGAACATGATATCCGCAACTCTCCAACGACGTAAGTCGAAAATACGATGGTTCTCATAACATAATTCACGAGCACGTTCATCACGGATATACTGAAGGTTCTCATCAATAGGGAAACCATAAATTTCAGAACCTATATCTTGCGGACTTTCTACCATATCATGGCGATGGGCACCTGCTCTATCACGAATTTCGTTGATATGATCGAATGCTTCTCGTTTTAGATTATTATCATTTTTGATAAGTCCAAGTTCATAAGCGGCTTCTGCCCAATTCAACAGAATCTCTCCGTAACGGAATACTTTCCATGACTGAAAACTTCCATGTAAAACTCTACTCGATGCATCAGCATTATAATTGACATATTTGCGTATAAACGCACCCGTACGAGTATATCCTTCATCACCGGTGCCTTCGGCCAATCCATGCTTCCCGCTTACTTGAACAGATTGTCCGTTAATGACTTGAGTTTCACCGGGACTTGCTGCTCTTACTCTGTAAGTATTAGTATAATCATTAATACTTCCGGGAATTTCAGACTCTCCATCGCTTGCCAAACCCGGGTATTCCTTATATACACCACCCCGTATGTCAAGGCTAACCCCGGAAACAGACTCGGTCATACCGGGGAAAAAGAAATTGGCTCGGCAACGAGCTTCCATCTCGTCTGTATCCCACAATTCATCGACACTATTGAAGCGAATCGGTTTACCTTCTGCATCTTTTATTGCCGGCATTTCATATAAACCTATCATTTCCCAAACCGGTTGTAAAGCACATCCGACATCACTGGCCAGACCTTCACCTCTCGGTAAAATCATAGTATCCCAAGAATGAAACAAGCTCGTGTTCGCCGGAGTAGTCGTCTTGGGACCATACTGTTTAACAAAGATATCTTCTTCATTATCTATCAAGAAAGTTTCAAGATAAGCTTTTTCCTTATCAGACCCGGTATGCAATGTAAAACCGGCTTTTTTCAAGAACACACAAGCATCATAGGCATATTGGAAAAACTCTGCCGCTTTGTCCGACGGGATTCCCATCAATCCTGCAGTAACTGCAGGACCTGTCGTCCCGACATAACCTCCATATTTGGCAATTGTTCCGGCATATAACATCGCTCTTGACATTAATGCCGCTGCAGCATACCGATTTGCTCTACCGATTTCTGCTTTAGATGCAGATGCATTATTCATTGCATATAACAAATCATTGTAGATAAACTTCCAGCAATCGTATTCAGTATCTCTCGGCTGTTGGAGTTCGGCAGTCGGAGCACTTGGGTCCAATACTTTATCTACAATAGGGACTCCTCCATATCTTTTTACGATACCGAAATAGTAGAAAGCGCGTAAGAAACGTGCTTCTCCCATATACGCATTGTAATCTTCATTTGTATAATAACTACGATATTCAGGAAGTTTCTCAATGAAATTATTAATATCGCGGATTCTGTCATAAGGCCAATATCCCCAACCGTCACCGTATGAAGGATCGCGACCGGCAGCTTCTGCTCCAGCAGCGGCCGGGCTACCTTTTTGGGCTTGCCATTTATTACCGGTATGCCAACCTCCTTGATTGACTGTCGCAAAGCCTTTTTCATCACCATTTTGTTTATAATTGAAGTCTTCAATAGGCAAATCTTGGTATATAAGGGCCATATATTTCTTTATACCATTGTCAGACTGAAACAAAACATTTTCGTATAACAATCCTTTTGGTTCCAGCTCCAGATCATTACAAGAAGTAATCGAGACTCCCAAAGCGGCTAATATAAATAAATATTTAAAAGTTTTCATATGCTATTCCTTTGATTAGAATTTAATAGTCGCACCAATATTAAATGTACGATTTACAGGATAATTATAGTAAAGGATACCACTGCTACTACCACTATTACTTCCCCCTTGATATCCGGGTCGTTCAGGGTCGATATTATCCAATCCGCTAAAGGTTAACAAGTTATATGCATTTACATATACTCTCAGATTTTTTACTCCGATCTTATTCATCCATACTTTAGGGAAAGTATAGCCGAGTTCGAGTGTTTTCAGACGTATATAAGATGTATTGTGTATACCTGTCGAACCTGTGTTAAAGCTATGTCCCGTAGCCGGATACAATCCTTCTACCCATTGAGTATTAGGATTCCACGGATCATCATTGACATTTACTGTATGCCAACGGTCCTTATACATGTCAAGGACTGCACCACCGTTGAATGGTCCGACTTCTGTAAACACTTCATTATACGAATTATATACACCTGCAGCACCTTGCCAATTCATTGATAGGTCAATGCCTTTCCATGATGCTCCCATAGAAATACCATAGTTGAAAACCGGCAGATTAAATGTGGCTACAGGATGTCTGTCCGCATCATTTACGATACCGTCTTCATTCCAGTCTTTATACCAATAGTCACCCGGCAATGTTCCTTGGTTATAATTCGCACCGGTCGTTCCATGATATCGAATTTCTTCATAACTTGTAAAGCGCCCGCCTTCTTCGTATGTAAACCAAATATCCTTATTACGTCCTGATACATCGGAACGGTACCAATTCTCCATCGAGTTACCGGCTTGACTGTCCAAGTGATAATCCCAACGATTCTTAGTTGCTGAAATCTGAGTATTTACCCAATAATCGATATTTGCTACACGGTTATGGTGTCCCAAACTGATTTCCCAACCGAAAGTTTCGTCACTATTGATATTTTCTTGAGGCATAGAGGCTCCCACAGTACCTGGAATAACAGCCGATGACGTAGCTAACAAGCCTTCACGTTTACGTTTAAATAATTCCAATGTACCGGTAAGTTTCTGACTCCATAAGTCAAAATCCAATCCCAAATTATATGTTTTAGCTGTATACCATGTCAGTTTCGGATTAGGGATCGATGTTGCAGAAACACCTGCCATAAATTTCCCATTATAAAAATAACCTATCTGATCTTTATTGATATTATAGGCAATTTGCGTCTGAGGATATGTATTTGCACCGCTGTCATCTCCCATTTCACCATAAGATGCACGGAGCTTTAAATTGGTCAAGAATGACACCGCCTCTTTTATAAAATGTTCCTCGCTTATTCGCCAACCGGCAGATATCGCAGGGAAGAATCCCCAACGAGATTCTTTAGGGAAACTTGATGTTCCGTCGTAACGGAAAGAAAAATCAACCATGTATCGACCTTTATAGTCATAATTGAATTTACCAACCAGAGCCTTTCTGGTCTTATCACCGGCACCGGACATTGAACCGACCTGTTCTTCATCTTCACCATAAATCAGATAATCTCCATCAAGCATCATCACACGCTGAGCATAAAAATTATCCCAATTATCATATTGTTCCTCGAACAAAAGCATACCGCTTACATTATGATCACCGAACTTATTCGCATAATTCAAAGAAAGTTGCAGTACGGTTCCATATCTTGGATCCGTATTTCTACGCAAATAACTGTCACTATTTCTAATGAATGATTGTAATTCGCCATCTCCCCCTCTATTATACAGTTTATAAGTACGACGATATTCTGTATTATTCGTTGTATAATAATCATAACTGTAGAATGCTTTTGCAGACAAACCTTTAACGCCAGGTATATCATAGTTCAAAGCTAATGATCCATTAAAATTGTACCGCTTTTCTCTACGATAGCCGGTAAATTCGCTATTTGTTGCAGCCACCGGATTTTCACTGTCCAACATTTCATCATCATACGCTGGCAGACTGTGGTCACCGTCAACCCATGCAGACGATGTAGGTCTGAATGTCCATGCCTTCTTATATACTGCCCAAATATCAGTAAACGGTTGATTCTTTTCATCTATATAACCACTCAAAGCAACGGTAGCTTTCAAACGGTTAGTGATCTTTGCATCTATATTTGAACGGAAATTCCATCTATCGTAATTCAAAGAACCGCTTTTATATGAACCTTCCTGTTTCAAATAGCCCAAGTTGAAGAAGTACTTGATCCTGTCCGAGCCACCATCCATACTGATATTATATTGTTCCTGAGGTACATTGCTGTCAAACAACTCGTTTGTCCAATTTGTACTCTGTTTTTTCCCTGTACTATATTCCATCATCTGCTCCCAAGTATATTTGGGAGTTGTGCGGATAGGATAGTTTCCGTCGAATGAATTATAGCCTTTCTCATTGATAAGGAGCATATGATCTACTGCACTTGCTGTTTCCGGGACATATAAGAATTGTTGCCATCCGTAATTTGCAGAAAATGTAATGTTAAACTTGCCATCGGAGCTATCACCGTGTTTTGTAGTCACCAAAATAACACCGTTTGCAGCTCGGATACCATAAATAGCAGCTGATGCATCTTTCAAAACAGATACGCTTTCTATCTCATTGGCATCCATACGTGAAAAATATGCCTTATCTCTTGGAATTCCATCAACAACAATTAATGGCTCTCCCATACCACGAATATCAATGGTGTTATCAAACTCACCGGGTTGAGAACTATTTTGAGAAATTCTGACTCCCGGAATTTTACCGGTAAGCATATTGACAACGTTCTCATTCTTGGTAACTGTAATTTCTTTATTGGTTACGGCAGATACGGCACCTGTTAAAGTAGCTTTTTTTTGAACTCCATATCCTACCACTACCACTTCATCCAAAGTCTTGGTATCCTCTTTCAAAATGACCTTAATATTTCGTTTATTACCGACAGAAATTACGGCATCTAAATAACCGATAAACGATATGGTAAGTTTCTCATTATTTGAGACATTTATATCAAACTCTCCATTAAGGCCTGTTACAGTACCTCGAGTACTACCATCCACTCTCACATTGGCCCCGATAACCGGTTCACCAGAAGTGTCTAAGACGACACCATGTAGAGCTCTATTCTGAGCGAAAGAAGGAAGCGATGAACAGAAAAGAAATAGTATCATCATAGTTTTCCATAAATATGGGCTTCCTATTATTAGTCTTTTATGTTTCATGTTTTAGATTCTTAAAGAATTAGACGAATAATATTAAATTATTCTTTAGGAGCCGGCATTGTAGCACCTTCTGGAGCCAAACGACGATTAAAGAAGAATAATCCGAATTGGTCTGCTTCACCTATCTTCTTGACTCCATAAGCATATTCATATCCTGCACCTACACCGATACGGAAGCCATAGCCTGTATATGTTTCAGGAAGGGTGATGACACCTGTCTGTTCATCAATCTTAAAATTCCAAGATGAAACCGGATCATAGAAAGTTGTCGGATTATTGATATATTCACTATAAGAGCCTAACCAGAGATCATAATCATATCCTTCTCCTCCGGCATAAGATTTACCATTTGTCCCGATGTATTTACCATCTTCTACGGCCAATGTTTCAGGAACATAAATTGCAAATCCGCGATAGAACCAATAAATCCCACGAGATTTCGCAGCATATTCTGCGCCCAAATCTCCTAAAACTAATTTAGTTCCGTCGCAATAAATAATGTTATCCTCATTAGGAGTAGAAATAGCGATACTTGACCATTTTGCAAAGAAGTCATCTTTTCCGCTATGAATTATTGTATAATCACTTTCATAGTTAGTAAATGTAGCTTGAATATCAATAGTTTGTGCTCCTAATGACAGCGATTTTTCACGACCTCCCCATTCTGCTTCAGCTTGTTTTAAACCTGCATTAAAATCAACATCAGCCAATTCATCAATAATTTTCAAATAAATTTTGGCCTTTACTACATCATTGGATACTATATTAAACAAGAATCCAGGACGATCTTGATTGGAATTAAAACTTGTTCCCGGTCTTTCGGCAAATGCCCATGTTCCATCTTTCTGCAAACTGTTTGCCAACAGAGTATATTTATTCTGCGCATCACCGACAGGCTGCTGATCTATACCTGCAATTCTAAATTCTGCATTTTCCGGTAATTGAGAGAAGAAGGCCTTAAAATTCAAATTTTTTAATAGAGTAACACCGTTTACAGTCATTTCACTATAATTTTCGTCCAAACTGGCAGGGTTATATTCTGATTTTATTTCATAACCACCGATTTGTTCACCGATAAAAGAAAAATCCTCGGCAATATGCACATTGAAATAATTAGATCCTATGACTGTTCCACGCATATTCATTTGCAGAGAGATTGCATAATGATTTCCGGCCTCAACGTTTAAAGCTTTAAGAGGAACAGAAATGAATCCGTTATCCAAAGTTGCCTGACCATTTACTTTAAACTGCTCACCATCTCCTGCACGGGTTACCGCATGTGATTCGGCAATAGAGAATTCAGCACCATCCAGACTATTTAATGAAGGTCTTACTAAAAATTTTACGACCGCACCGTCATTTCCGATTTCTACGATACCATCCAATGTTTCAGGGACATATACCAATGAACTTACAGATGCTCCTAAAGGAAGGATATATTCTTGACCATCTATTGTTATAACTGCATTGGTATCTGTTACTACAACAGAGATATTAGAACCTCCTCCTGCCTGGTTCTTAATTTCAATAGTCTGCCCATTACTTAAAGTAATGTTCCAACTTCCGTCGTCTTTTTGTTCTACCTTCGTTATACTAGCACCTGTAACAAGAGCATTCTGCAATTGAGACTTAATATCATCAATGGCAATTTCTACCACAGACATTCGAGATTTTAATTCATCAACATCATCGTTACACGAAGTAAAACCATTACAAGAAAGGATAATTGTTCCTAATAGGAACGCATTTAAAATGTGTTTATTCATACATGATTAAATTTATAAATGAAAAAAAT
>NZ_CEWDCG010000061.1:0-14765 GCF_982436375.1 Coprobacter sp.
ATAATATCATTATTATTATTATTTACAATCTTTTCTAATGTAAAAGCCCCCCATTTAGTTCCTTCGTCATAAACACGTTTTGATAAAAAAACTTTTGATGTATTTGTATAGTCGATATTTAACCACTTTCTTATCGCACAAACAGTATATCCTTTTTCTTTAGTAAGAACAGGGAAATTATCACATGTTCCAAAATCATCTACACCGTCAGATACTAATGCACCTTGATAGTCGGGGATTAATTCTATCGTTAGTCCAACAAATCCGGTCATATTATTTCTATCAACCATAAAACCATAATCTCTACTTTGGATTCCTTCAGAAGTTTTTATGCTTCCGGGCAAATCATAGATACCGTCAGCAACGATACTCATTCGCGTTGCGGAATTAGCATCATCCGCTTCTTTATACATATAAGTTAAAGTTCTTTCTTTAGGAAGATTTGAAACTTTAACTTTCATTCCGTTCAATGAAGTAACACCTGTTTGATTGTATACGATATAAGAAGATGCTAGTTCTTTCGTTACCTCAATCTTTTTATAAGTTTTAGATACAGAGTTATTATGTGTTTTAAGTGTGTCGAATTGATCACCATACAAACCATATCCACTTCCTTCACTAAAAGCAAAATTATGTAGCTGAATATCATGTCCATTACCGGATAGATCTTTTAATATATCCCTATCTTCATCTTCATTTGTTTTGTCATAAGTTCTATACGAGACGATCAAATTTTGTTTAATGTGATCAAATGAAAAATCTTCTCCGTTGTACTGACATGAGACTTTATAGTTGTGTTCTATTTCTTCATTCGTCAACTTTCTATTATATGTAAGGAAATCACGGATTTTAATCTTACAACCATATCTTGTTGGAGTACCATAAAAATTCCCTGCTCCGATACATAGATTATATACAAATTCGGGATTATTCACAAGACTTCCACCCCTCCCTATGTATATATTCAAAATGCCTTTTTCTAACGAGAAATCTTTTGTGTATAATTCACTTCCTAAATTAGACGAATTAAAATATCCATAATCATTTTGAGGTGAAATTTTGCCGTTATTGATACCACCGAAATTCGATCGATCATTCCCGATCATCGATGTCATGCTATAATAAGGAGATTGTTTTGTATTTACAATATCTTCACATACAAGAAGTACAGATTTTGCGGCAATATCAGTCCATCCGACATTGCTGTAATCATCTACTCCGTCATATTGAATATATCCGTCTCCGTAACCTGCATCGACTGTATATGCCATGTTATAGTTGGTAAGATCATTGCCATTGCCGGACAGATCAGGCAGAATGTTTTTGTTTTCGTCATCGTTGCTTCTTCCTCTCCCTGTATAGTAGCCGATCAGACCCTCCCGGATATAGTCTAATGCTTTCGATACTTTACATTGGGCTACCATGCGAGGCTTGACTTCGGCTGCATTAGTAGCGAAATAGGTTTGATTATCATAAGTTGAGATTACAGGTAAATCAAGCGGATATTCTGCCGGTTCTGCTAATTGATAGCTTACATAGACTTCATTTTCGCCCAACCACGCTGTTATTTCTTCTTTTGTCATATTAACCGTTGTAGGATAACGGAATATTCCCAGATAAGGAGAATTGTTATTAAGATTGATTGTTCCGACTCCGTTATTACCTTGTACGAAATGTGTACTTAATAATCCGTTTGGGGTACTTCCGTTAATCGGAGCTTTTGTCGGATAGAAATAACAGTCGCAAAAACCTTTATCGACATGATTACTTACTCCTGCGCAGGTGATTATACGATCGTTCTGTATCCGTTGTATCAGTTTCCATTCTTTTCCGTTATACACTACTTCGTCGTATATGCCGTTCACAGATCGAAGTATGCCGTCATGTCCCGCCTTTTTCATTGCAGCCTTGATGTTCAACATCTGGTAGTCGCTGCCTTCTTTGTCTGCCATGACTGACAAAAACAGCCCGGTGTCTCCCACCGATCGCATAGATACGGGATTCGCAGGGGTCGGTGTGTCACTCTGTTCCGTTCGTCCGTGTATCGACAGGGACATCAGTTTATTGTCGCCCGATTTCGTGTTCCAGATCGGAAAGGCTCGGCCGGAGGCCTCTACTTCCGGATGGTTCGTCCCGGAGGTTGAAACGTGACCAAGCCTCCCTAAATGTCCTAAGTTTCCTAATCCGTTCATCATCCCATTACATTTGCTGTTCCAGATATCTCTATCGAATACCCTTCATATACCGAAAAATATTCTGTCTGTCCGGACGGAAGGAGAACTCCGCTGCCGGTTTTATCTCCTCTATATTGCCAGAGCCGGCAGTCGGTAACGGCCGTTATCCGGATTATACGGCTTGCTCCTGACGGAAGTGTCCCGTCCGTGATGTCTTGGGCTGTTCCTATCGGCAATACCGGTACGGGATTGAGGTTCTTGTCTAAGGGCATGATATTGTTCATATTGTTATGGTTTTATCGTTATGGTAATGTTACTGCTATTTGGATTGGCATATCCGGTCTTATTTTCTCTATTATCATGGAGACGAGAGATTCCGGATTGGTAAAGGTTATTTTACCGGTTTCTCCGTCATTTTCTGTCGCAAAAACAAAATTCCCTGTATAGGTCGTATCTTCAACGGTATATTTATAATAGAACAGGTATCTTGTCCCCGTTGCAACATTCGTGATTATATCATTGAATGTGTTGTTTCCTAAAAACGGTATGGAGGTATCTGCATCGGTTATTTTTTCCGTACCAGCAGCGGTATTGAGATCGATATCTATGATTTCGATCGAGTCCAGTTTCCGCTTGTCCGACGAAGGCATCAGACCGTCATAGCTCTCCGTTACTGTTTTAAGAGTATTACTCCATGACGTCCAAATGCCGTCATTACCTTTACTCCGTTGCTCAACCCCGTTTACGGATAATCGGGTTTGCACTGTAAATATCGATCCAGTATCGACTCGAGTAACGGTCATCATATAACGGGTGTTGAACATATAGTTAGGATCTTTTACCAAATAAATACATCCGTTATCCGTAGCTAAATCGAGCTCTGACACATCAATCGCTTTTATTGCCGGTACGTTAGACAGGTCTGAAAGGGCAAGAGGTATCCGTTCCGGGTTTTCCTCCGGATCCAACAAGGTTATGAACGGCTCTCCTTCCGATGTGATGCCGATACTGCGGTTATTATCGGAATCGTCCCAAACCTTTAATGCTATAAAACGGCGGATGCCATCCGTTGCATCGGTATATTCCGATTCATAAATGCCGGCTTTCTCCTGAATTACTTTTTTTTCTACATTCGTCAGATCTACGGGCACAAAGGGGGATTCCCATTCGCTCCATGCCGAGTCGTCCGATTTTACCCTTACTGATACTTCGCCGGACGGGTCACCGAATAATTTCTGTGTATATGTTTTTTTCCCGTTTATCGTATTTACACTCATATCTACCAACAGCAGCAAATACGAGCTATCGGTTTTTTGCTTATCGATGACAATATAACTGCCGGAAGATGTGGTATTGTCTATTGCCGACTTGTTTATTACTTTTAGCGATTCCGGTACTGTCGTGATAAATTCCCTGAATGCTTCGGCGCTGCTGTCATAATCCGGTCCATAAAGAACCTTGACCAAGTCTTCATCCGTGACATTCGTTAGGTCTTTGTCGGCCTTATTTTTATCAACCAGTTCAAAGTTTTCATTAAAAGCATCGACCAGTTCCTGACCGGTACTCGGTGTTTGACCACCGGCATTACTTTGTATTTTTTTCAAATCCATATTTAAATAGTATTTATCGTATTATTTGTATAAACCAGCCCTGCAGCATTTATCCGACCACGGGCCAAAAACCACTCACCGGGATAAGTTTCCAAAATCCCGTCATCCGGATTCGGGGAATAAGATTGCTCCATATCGGCAAACTTGATTTTAAGCGGCACCGATACCGGCTCTTCAATTACGGCAGGAATCTTGAAATCTTCTGATGAGACAAGCACCTTGGACTTCAGTCCGGACGAATCGATCAAATAAATATCGTCCGAGGCGAGCATGTCCCGTAAGAACATCAGCTCGTCACGATCTTTAAATCCCGTTTCAGCGGTGATCAATACCATTCCTTGTTTTCTCTGGTTCGAAGCTGCATAATCCATTACATCCTGATCCCAATAGGAATATTCAAAACTCTCCTCCGAATCGAACTGAGTAGAAAGTTCCGCTTTCCCGGTCACTTCGAGTTGCTCATAACATCCGAAAGAATTACGAAAACGCAATAAATACCGGTTTGCCGACACGACCCCCGGAGTGAAAACCAAAATAAAACTCAATACTCCATTAAATAAGAACGACAAATACGCCGGCAGTTCATCAAAATCTGAAAAAAACTTCTTTCTTATTTCCGGTATATTGAGAGTATAAATTGCCAATTTTTTCGAACTCTGTACGATCGGACATGCATAAACATGATTGGTCGGACTGGCTATATGTATCTGCAAATCAGGAGATCCTAATATTTTCAAAGGGACAATCTCGGTTTCGCGCCACACTATGATTTTCCCGTTTGTCCGTGTCGTCAGAGCCGCATTACCCGACAGTTTATATTCAATATAATTATCAATAGGAGTATTCCGGGAAAAGAATTTGCTGACACCTCCCCAAACAGCAATATACTTACCTGAAAACAGTTCCGTCTCACCGTCGAATAATTCCGTCAATTTTATCTCATATTCACATTGCTGTTCCGAATCATCACAAAAAGAAATTTCGGTCATGTCCCGGTCTTTAACCGATACGATGGTTTGAAGAATATCCGAAATATCAATCTTTATACTTTTAAGAATATTATATACCGATTCATATATCACTTCTTCTCCATATATAACTTGCATACGGATACGAGCACCTCCTCCGGGCAAGTTAATCGATACCGGAATCGGATTATTGACCAGCGCATAAGCCGGAACTGTTACTTCAACTTGGGTCATATACAGGAATCGTTATATTATTTTGATACTGAAAAGAACAACGGACGTTCCGCTTTAGAAAAGCATCTCTTTCCCCGGAAGGAGTTGTTAAGAACCGGTACAGGTCTTCTGCTCCCTTATCCGCATTTCCGGGCAATGCCCGGAATGCCGGTAACAGTCTGGAACAGTTAATAATATTCGGTACGCTAACTTTCATATTCAACGGTTTTTATCACAAAATAAAATAGCGGATCACATATCTTAAAGGACATCAGATAAGCGAGACATAAACACCGGCATAATAATCTATTATATTATCCCGATAAAAAGGTCCGTTCCAAACAAAGTATGCATGCAGTTTATACTTTTTCAAAATTTCTACACCATTTTCATAATCAGCCTCAGTAGGTGCATTAAGATAATCAAAGTCATCAGCTCCAGGTTCTGTAACTATCTCATAATGCTCTACCCTGATGTCTTTTGCTGATTCCGGAAAATTATCTTCGTTTGATATATAATCTTCAAGAGCATCCGCAATATATTCTATCGAATCCCAGTAATAGAGTTGCGGAATCGGGTCAACAGGCTCATACTCATTGGAATCGTATGGTTGAAGTAAGGTAAGACTCCGAAGTTTCATGTTGATATCGCTATCCCCACCTTTTCCGACAATCTGGGTAAAGCTTTCCGGAAGAAAAGATTGCCCATCGATCAACAGTTTCCGGCTGAAATCCAAATTATATAAGGTTATTTTAGGAAGAATCAACGGCTGTGTTATCTCTTGGTTGGCATGCCTCATGAAATCCATATAATCACGAAAAAAATTCATAACCAATCCCGAACTACCCTGATAGACAAGATCTAACGAGAACTCATTTCCATTGATATTTACTCGGTTTCCGCTTCGGGGTTCGAAACTGAAAATAGAGCCGAAACAAGAGCCGCCATTATGCAACGCAAAACAGATAGACAAAGGTGCTCTCTCCTCACTTTCCGATTCTGTTTTCTTATCCGCACTAACATGCAACGACGTATTCAAGTTCAATTCCCCAGCATCCAAATAAGGGGCCGGATTATATTGAGTTATTGCGGATAAAATAGGCAAAGCGTTATCTGGACTTTTTATTTCTTCATATTCCAAATTCTCAATCCCAAGATCCCAATCAAAAAAAGGAGAAGATATCCGCTTATAGGTATCAAAAGGAGACTTAGAATAGAACTCTCCGGTTTCTTTTATACAAACATTGTTATATTTATAGGCCGGCACCGACGGATTAAACAAATCCCAAACAGACAAAGAAGTTATTATACCATTGCGGCTCTTTAGAAACTCACTATAAGTTTTTTTACTTGTCTCAGTAAGATCTCCCGTTTTGTTGCACCCGAACTTCAACTGTTTTCCCTTAGAAACACCGATTTCAGGATTTCCCGACTTGAAGAGCGAATAATCTTTCGACTCTGGAGATTGAAGAATATCCTTGATCAATTTTATCCGTACATTCTTTGTATTCGAATCGACAAAATACACGGCCCCGAATTTTCCCCAAACCATAGACAAAATATCCTCAATCGTACAGTCGGGCATCAGATCAGAATAGCGAATCTCACCGGCAACGATAGTGTCCCATGTATTGTTCAGCACGCAGATACTGCTAAGTTGAAAATCTTCCCGGAAAGGATTCTCTATTAAATTAAATCCCAAATATTTCCAAATCAACTGCAACAATACATGCAATTTTAGGAATGGAGATATCCCGTAACCTATAGGGACTTTTATATCCTTATATTCCGAATCGACTTTAACCGATATAAATCTATCGTCATTTCCTTTAAATTTTGTTTGACTCGTATCCAACTCATTCAAGATCATAAGATTCTTCCGTATTCCGGTATCCCCGTCTTTTTCAAAAGAAGTAACGACCGGAAAAATCCCGAAATCCGATTCATCGAACTTGGAACGGTCGATTAAAATTCCTTCCAGCATACCTAATATATACGATATACCCGTAGAGGGTAAAGGTGGATAAAAGACCGGCAATCCGGTCATATCCGCCAGCTTAGTTTTATTCATTTTCGAATACGCTTCACTCTCTCCGAATCCGATATTCGCTTCTATGTTTTCCCCTACGGCAGTCACATTCATTATACCTGATTTTATCAAAACACCGTCTCTTACTTCGACTTGTTCATCTCCGCTTACTTTATTGTACCTATCCAAACGGTTCGGGAAACCGAACAACCGAAGGTTCTTGGGTGTTTTCGGAAAATTTATTGAGACAGATTGTGTCCCTTTCATGTTGAATATGGGAGAAGTGTTATCGATCTCGATTTGCTTTTCTTTCAGGTCGAGTATCTCCCCGTTTTTAATAATTTGCATAAGAAACGTTTTTAGTATTTTCGGGTAAAAGGTTTTTCCGATACCTCTCTTCTTTTCTGTATCTTATCAAACTCGGTCAAGCTCCAGAATGAGCGTGCCTCTATCCCGTTCGATTTCAGATAAAGCAGCAGATCTCTCGTTTCCGATATTATCGCCGACAGATCGTCCGATTGCCGTTTGCCGCCGTATGTATAATCCGGATTCTGTCGGGCGGCAGAGCCGATAAATCCGCCGTTTTCAAACCCTGCCATACGCTGACGCATCAACAGATTCATATCGACGGTACGCACGGTTCCGCTCCTTTGGGCACTGTCTATCATATCGAGCAAAGGGCGGATCGTTGGATTCGATACGGCATCATTCGACGCTACCCACTCCCGGCTCTTACCGACCGGCCCGTCACCTACGATAACGGTAGGAGAACCGATATATCCCCGGCGTTTAGGATTCAAAACTGCCTTATATCTCTTTCCATCCTGCTCACGCTTCACATCGATATACCCTCCGCTTTCTCTCCCCGTCACTACCCTTTCCCCATAAAAAGAAGAAGAAGAAGAAGATGATGATGATGATGATGAAGTGTTAAGCTTCATATTTTTCACTTTATCCCGCTCTGCTTTCGCCGAGATAATCTGTGCCGCACCGGTCGCAGCTATAAACGCAGCAGCAATACTCCCCCCGATAGGACCCAATTGTGCGTATGCCTGCATTATGGCAACAGCCGTATCTGCTATAATCTGAGAGATTTTAATTGCAAAATTTACATCCGCATATTTTTTCTGTACATCTAACTTTTTCTGGGCTTTCTCGTTCTCGAGGCGCTCCACTTCTTCCGCATTTCCTTGTGCGGCTTCTATGGCAACATCATATTTGGCGTCTATCTGGTCAAGTTCTGCCTGCTGCATGGCTTCAACAGCATTGCTTGCCAGACCCGAATAAGTATCGAAATACCCTTTAGCCCGCTGTACCTGAAGCTGGGTTTTAGCCTGCTGATACTCTTCTTCTTTTAACAGTCCTTGAGCATATTGCTGCTCAAGCATATCCATTTGTAACTGGTATTCTTCCTGCATCGAAAATATCCCGTACTGTTGGCGGATATTCGCCCGTTCCTGTTCCCCCTTGAGCAAAATATTCGTCTTGGCCTGTTCGTATGCGGCATCTAACTCTGTCGTGTCGAGACCTTGCTTTTGGGCTTCAGCCTTGCGGGCTTTATAGACCGATTCAAGAAACTTCAATTGCGTGTCGGTCTCGTTTTCCTGGTTGGTCAGGTTAAACTGGTCTTTGAAGTCCTTCAGCAGAGAAGACATTTTTATTACCTGTTCGGCACGCTTGTCTTCTACCTGCTGTTCGGTTTTCAGCACCTCATTACTCGCCTCTCTCACAGTCTCCACTTTCAGCCTCCCGTTCTGCACCTCAAGATTGGTCAATTCGTTGAGATACTCCTTTTGCAAGGTCAGACGGGTTTTTAACTCTTCCTCTTCCAAGGCCAATATAACGACGTCATACTGTTCTTTCGTTATCTTCTGGTCGGCCAGTTGTTTGGTAAATTGCAGTTTCAGCTGACGATAGCCCTCCTCTTCCTGCGCCATCCGGTCGGCCCATTTCGCCTTTACATTATCAATTTCCGCCCGGTCTATCCGGTTATCGATGTCAATACCCTTCGATTCCGTATCCGATATTTGCCCGGCGATCGAATCTTTTTTTTTCGTATCTTTCTCCCTTTGGTAATACTCCTTGAGGATTTTCAGTTTCTCGTCAAGGAACTCCCGTTCGGCCTTGAGGTTTTGCAGGTTATACTCTTCGTCCGTGAGATTTTCCTTTTCCCGGTTCTGTTTGATAGACAAGAGGCGTGCCTTGTACGCATTGTCATTGGCCGATACATCTGCCGACATGGAGTCGGGAGATTTCGAGGCTTTCTTCTGCTCCACACCCAGACTCTGAAGCCGTTGTATCTCCTTATTGATAGACGCTATTTTTCTGTTCTTGGCCGCGATTTCCGCTTCGGTAGTCTCCGGCATCTTCTGGGCAAGTTCCAACAGATCCTTCTGTATCTGAACGAGAGATTTACTTTCCTTCTCAAGAACAGTACCACTGTCTCCACTTCCGGACTCTGCCGATTCTTTAGGAAGGAAAGGCGACAACTCATTTTTTATTTTCTGTATTTCCTCGGCTGCGGCATATACCTCCTGCACATAATCTTGTATCTCTCCGCTAAGCCCTAAAGGTGCGGACGATTTAGGAAAATACTTTTTCAACACATTTCTTATGACATCAGACCATGCGTTTTCCACCCTTTTACCTTCGGCTACATACTGATCACCAAGCCGTACGATATAATTGATTACCTCTTCCCGTTGGAAATCGGGCATAGCCGACAATTCATCACGTATATCATTTATCTGTTTGGTTTTATTCTCCAAAGATTTGCTCTCGATGTCGTTTGCCTTTTCGTTCAATGTCTTCAAGGCGATATTCTCTCTCAGCTTCCGGTTTATAAGGTCGTATGCCGTTTTTATCTCTTCCAAGGTGGAATGTTCTGTGAGCAGGTTGGGCAAATAGTCTTTGTATTGTTTGTTGATTACATCGATGATATCTTTCTTTTCCTTGGTTTTATCGGCCGCATTCTTCAGTGCGTTGAACAGCTTGTCAAGTTCTCTTTTCTCAGTAAGCATTTCGGAGGTAAAATCGTTCATGGCCGCCTTTGCCTCGTTTGTCCTTGTACAGAGCTTATATATCCCATAGGTAGCAGCTGTGACAGCCATCGTTATAGCCGTAATCGGATTCAATCCCAATGTCAGTAGAAAACTTCTCATGGCTGTTGTCGCTTTCTTGATATTTCCGGTCAACAACGCTTTAGCGGCAGCCAAGGCATATTCGGCGGCAATGGAGGCACGTACTTGAACTTCTTCCAATGCTTGCAGAGCCATCTCTTTTTTGCTTACCACCATAGATTGGGTATTGACGGCAATCAAGGTTTTCTTTATCGCTATATATGCTCCGATGACAGCGATCAATTCACCGATCGCCGCCCGGTTCTTCACTACCCAGCCGGTAGCTTCCAGAATACCTGTTTTGAACGAGCCGAAAGTCGCATCAAGGTTTTGTTTGAGAGGAAGAAGGGTTTCTCCCAATTTCATCTGGGCGTTCTGCAGCTTCACCGTACGTTGAGCCATTTTATCGGCCTCCGATATATAGCTCCCGCCCGCCTCGGCGAGCTGCTTATCCACGATAGAGGCGACTGCGGACATGAAGTCGCCCGTCTTTGCCATCTGCTCGTTTATCTCGGCGGCCGACAATCCGAGGTTGTCGAGTATCAGCACCGACTTCCGCCCCAGACCGGTAACGATGGAGTTGGTCATATACTCGACCGACTGTCCGGTCTGCTGCGCCTTGAGCTGGGCAAATTCGAGATACTTGCCGAGATCTTCCAACGGTATTCTGAAGTCTTTCGCCATATTAGCGGCTTTCATCAGTTCAAGATCGTTTACCGTCCCCTTGGTCGCCTTGCGCAGGTTATCGAGCAGATCGGGACGGTCCAACGCCTCGAACGCACGGGTCACCCCGTCGGCGGCCGCCGCCATATTGACGCCCTCGGCAACGAGGTCTTTCATGCCGGAAACCATGCTCCAAAGCCAATTTGTAACTTGTGTAAGTACATTTCCTGCAAGAGTTGCCCACATCCCTTTATTTAATATGGTACCTCCCAATGATTTCTCCGCCTGTTTACCCGCCTTTTTGAGTTCGTCCATTTTGGAGCGGGTCTCGGTAAGTTCTTTTTGCAGCTTGTTCCACTCTTCGGGATGCAGGTTGCGTGAGGTGCGGTTCATCTGGCTCTCCAAGTCCTGCGCCCGCCTTCGGAGCTGCGACATGGAGAGGTTGGCGAGTCCCATCTGGTTCTCGAGCCGTTTTATCTGTTCCCGGTTCGCCTTCAGGGTATTGTTGTTCTCACGGAGTACGCCGTTCAGGTTGCGGTATTCGTCCGATTCCTTCTTTCCGGCGGCTTCCAACTGGCGCATCTCTTTCTGTACGCCCTTGTTCGCCTCCTGCAACTCCTTGTTTACTTTTATCAGGCTGTTTATCTCCTTCTCGGCCGCCGAGGCGTCGAGGGTGAGTATCCATTTGATCTGGTCTTCTGTCAGTCGTGATGCCATACAGGTACTTTTTTACGGTAAAAGTACCCATGGTTACCGGGGATGTAAAGGACAGGTCGGTCTTATAAGGAATGAAGTAAGAATTTCGTTAAGGGTATTCCGATAATCGGGGTAAGAAAAAACGATAACAAGAATGCGAATACCCGGTCAAATTTTTCCCACTTGCCGGTAAACAGCCAAACACAGAGCTAATTGAAAAGTAGCCAAAGTAATTCCATAGTTGTAATTTTTTATTGATAACGGGTTAATGCCAAAAACGGCTCAAAATTTTCGTTAAGGGTATTCCAATAATCGGAGTGACAAGGCAAGATAACCCAAATGCGAATACCCGGTCAAATTTTTCCCACTTGCCGGTAAACAGCCAGACGCAGAGCAAATTGAAAAGTATCCAAAGTAATATCATAGTTCTAATTTTTTATTGATAACGGGTTAAGGCCAGAGATAGCTACATAGTTTTTTTGCTAAAGGTATTCCGATAATCGGTGTAAGAAAAATCGAGAATGCAAATGCAAGCATTCGGTCAAGCAGTTCCCACTTGCCGGTAAACAGCCAAACACAGAGCAAATTGAAAAGTAGCCAAAGTAATCCCATAGTTCTAATTTTTTATCGTTCAATACCACGCTTCATTTATATCCCATTTTCATTAAGGGAATCCCCAAGAGAGGAGACACACCTAAAGAAATTATAAACGTTGCTACTTTCATTTCCATTGGCCACCCTTTAGTATAAAGGGGAACGAAAATCAAAGACAATATAAAATTGATGCAGAACCACATTGTTATAATTTTATATTAACAAATGTAATAAATATAATATATTAATCCAAATTCTTGGGTGATGATTCATTCAAGTCTTCCCGTATGCTCTGTTTTATATTCTCGGACAGTCCGTATTTCAAAGTGGGCAAGGTCTCTTTATACAATATGCCCCATACTGCCCGGTTATAAATTTTCAACTTTTTAAAAGAACCTTTTCCGTTCCGGCTATAATAAATGTCGAGAAACCGTATTCCTACCAATGTGCTCATATAAAACACAGGTTGCATACCTCCCGATGTGACTATCCGCCCCGACTGCGAGGATAAGAATGAGACTATGGCGTCTTCTTTTTCCCCGTGCAAAACTTTAGAAATCTCTTCTTGTTGTGTCGCATATATCCGTCTTATATCCCGGCTCACTGTCCGGTGTATAAACTCTTTTTTGATCATCTCTTCGGTTACCATCTCTTTTTTCCGGTGAAATTAAGATTCGCAACCGGTATGGAAAAGGACGGGAATTGGCTTACCATTGACTTCAGTTACCGCCATAATGACAGTAACTGAAGTATAAAAATCTCTTTCGATTTATTTCTCAATCAATATCCATTTGAATTGCAATCCGATTGTACCGGGAACGGCTACGAATCGGAAGCCGGCGGACTTCATCAGATCATAAACTTCGGAGGCCGAAATATCCACTCCCGGATTGATCTTATTTATCGCTGCACAAATCTCTTCGGTCGATAGCCGGTGCGTCGACTCTTCAACCGTCCTCGCAGGCACATAGCGCTCTGTGATCGCCTGCTTATAATCGCTCATTTCCTTTTTCATGGCTTCTCTGTTTCTGACGTTAAGAACGGTTTCAGTTGTCTCTTCAGGGACGATAACAGCATCAGCGTAGCCTTGACATCTAAGTAATCGTCTATACCTTCCCAATTGAGCAGTATCTGTTCGCAGATGCAGTCCAGATCGGCGAGCGTTCCGTGCTCGCGCCATTCCTTGATGACGGCCATCATCTCAGGGGTGAAGCCGAGGCTTCCGACATTTACAGATTCTTTCATGACCGGCCTCCTTCCCTGATGATAAAGGTCTCGAATCGCCCGTGAAGGCACGCCTCCACCTTGCCCGATAACAGTCCGTCTTGACGGTGAAACTTAAAGCCCAGTATACGGGTGCTCTTGGGGAGTGTCGCCAGCAGATCGCTGACGGTCAATGTTCTTGTTTTTTCCATTTCTACACAGCATTTTAAAATGAAACAATAAATTGATTACATGACGGGAAAGAAACAAAAAAAAGTTCCGCTCCCCGTTGCTGTACACCTGATAAGGGCAGTGGGTGCATTAACACTCCACACGGGACGGAACTATATCGAAAGCCATAGGCATAAAAAATGCCCGCAGCAAATATGGCGAGCCTTCTCGCCCTTATCAAATGTACAGCACTGCAAATATGAGAAACATATTTGAAATAAACAAGGAAAGAATTAGATAAATTTTTAAAGCCCAATATACGGGCACTCTTGGGGAGTGTCGCCAGCAGATCGCTAACGGTCAGTGTTCTTGTTTTTTTCATACTATGATGATGTTTTAGCGTTTAGGCAGAAAAACGGCTGCCATTTCCCGTTCGCTAAAACATCATCATAGTCGCTGCCGGAGCAGTAAATATAATATAGGAAATGCAGCCGTATAGCTATAACATGGGCATAAAAAAAGCCCGCAATAAATTCGAGCAATTAACCGCTGCTCTACGGCATCGATTCACGATGATGTTTTAGCTACTGCAAATATGAGAAATATATTTGAAAACAACAAATTCAATATGTAATTTTTATATCAATAAACGGAGATGAAGACCCTTCTCTCACTTCTTCAACGGTTACTTTGTAGTCTGGATATTTTTCAATAAAAGCCAAAACATCTTCACATAAATAAGAAGGAATATATCCGATATGAAATCCGTCATAAGTTTCTATCTTGATAGCATTATTATCATACGGATTTTCCGGTTCAGGCTCTAAATATAAATTTTCTTTATATCCTAAAAATTCAACTCTTTTTTTCTCTTTCGGAGTGCGATAAAAAGTTCCTGCAACTTGACATTCAATACATTCTTTAGCCGTCTGAGATTCAGGATTTTCTTTTCTTTGTTTCTCAAAATATTCATATGCATCCTGACGTTTTTTCAAACTATTTTGTTTTTTAACATCATTCCGCCTATTTATAATTATTGCATACACAATAATAAAACCTATACAAATAATAAAGAATATAACCATAACGTTCGGTATTAGAATGGCGAATCCCCTATAAAAGAGTGCCCCCACCGGTATAGTTTCCGGAATCCGGTTATTTACGGATTACACTCTCTTATAGAGGATTCATGTTTAACTATATCGGGGGGCTACAAATATGTGAAGTATATTTGAAAAAGGCAATGGAAAAAGCTATTTTTGTAAAAAAGAGAAAAAAATGAATAAAAAATACTACACACAAAATAGCAAATAAAAAAGATAGCC
>NZ_CEWDCG010000062.1:0-14658 GCF_982436375.1 Coprobacter sp.
CTTCCGAATCTATAATGATATTGGTGGTATCGGCACGCTTCCCTTCTCCAGAGTGGAACTGACTATTCGTGTGTGTTTCTCTCGAACTTTACCTAAGCAAAATTCAGACAGGTTCTAAACGGGTTCTTAGTTTTCTGCATTTTTATTGATTTCCGATTTTTGTATTCGGTTTAAATAGTTTTCGTTGCATAAAGAGTACCCATACGGTTATTAAAGTAGCTATTCCGTCGGCGGTGGGAGATGCAGACCATACACCGTCGAGACCCCATATTCTGGGTAATAACAAGATTGCCGGAATCAAGAATAATACTTGCCGGGAAAGACTTAAAAATATCGATATGGACGCTTTCCCTATTGATTGGAAAAAATTTGTAATGACAATTTGTGCACCGACAATGGGAAACATCATCATGGTAATTCTTAGCCCGACCGAAGAAACGTCGATAAGGTGTGTGTCGGTGGTGAATGCTCTTGCAAGGTAATGCGGGAAAAAGGTCGAGCCGATAAATCCTAAAGAGGTAATGATTGTGGCGACTGTTGCCGTTAAGGTCAGAGCTTTTTGCATCCTTTGCAGATTCCCTGCTCCGAAATTGAATCCTACGATGGGTTGCATGCCTTGGCACAGGCCGATGATGAGCATGACAATCAACATACCGTAACTATTGATAATGCCGAATGCCCCGATTGCCGTATCTCCTCCGTATTTTTGTAGTGAAGTGTTCATAAAAATGGCGACAGCGCTTGCCGTGAGATTGATTAGGAACGGAGACATACCGATAGATACGATATTGCGTATGATCTGTCCTTGTAACCGGAATGAATGTTTGTGGAAACGAATCGAACTTTCTTTCCCGATAAAGTGGTACATGACGAATGCTGTGGATACGGCCATAGAAATAACCGTGGCGATGGCTGCGCCCTTGATTCCCATTTTGAACCAAAATATGAAAATCGGATCGAGAATAACATTCATAACAGCCCCGATCAACATCGTAATCATTGCTTTTTGGGGATATCCCGATGCTCGCATCATATTGTTGAAACTGTAACATAAATTGGTAAGAGCCATGCCGGGTAACAGATAGAACAAAAATTCCCGTGCGTAGGGAATTGTTTTATCGCTTCCTCCGAATTGCCTCAGTATATCGTCCATAAAAAAAATGAAAAACAGAATATAACAGGCTGCTAAAGCGAGTGTGAGCACAAGGCTGTTCCCCAATATTTTTTCTGCCCGTACCGGATCTTTTTGTCCCAGTACAATCGATATGCGGGCGGATGCTCCTGCTCCGACCAGCATTCCGACGGCTGCCGTAAGATTCATGATCGGAAATGTTAGAGCCAGTCCCGAAATAGCGTCCGGACCTACTCCTTGACCGATGAAAATACGGTCTATAATGGTGTAAAGAGACATAACCATAGTACCGACAATAGCCGGGACAGCATATTGCCATAGTAATTTTCCGACCGGTTCGGTTTCGAGTTTATTGCTGGGCGGAGTACTTTGTGTCATAATATAATGTAGAGTCGAATATTTCCAATTCTATTTATCTTTCCAATCTCCGTTTATTTTTATTAATTCTATCAATTTTTCTACGGCTTGTTCTTCAGGGATATTCTTTTCAATGCATACTTTATTTTTGTACAGGCTGATTCGGTCACGTCCTGCTCCTACATATCCGTAGTCTGCATCCGCCATTTCTCCCGGGCCGTTTACGATACATCCCATAATTCCTATTTTCAGGCCTTTTAAGTGAGAGGTGGCAGCTTTTACTTTGGCGATTGTTTTTTGCAGGTCGAACAACGTCCGTCCGCATCCGGGACAGGAGATGTATTCGGTTTTGCTGATACGTTGTCTTACTGCCTGAAGGATTCCGTACATGCAGCATATCTCGGCCTCTGTCGAGATATTTCCCTGATTTTGCAGCCAGACCCCGTCTCCGAATCCATCGGATAATAAAGCCCCGAAATCGGCTCCTGCTTTGATCTGCAGGTCCTCATTATCGTTTTCTGTATAGTTCTGTTGAAGAATTACCGGAGTATCTAAACCCCGACATAATAATTCATGGAAAAAGGCTCTTTGCTCCCCGACCGGGTTTTTGTGGTCGGAGGTTAGAACCGCTATGATGTCGTCATTTTCTTTTAATATCCTCCATAGCGTTTCGTCGAGTTGGGGATAGGAAAATAGTAAGAATTTTGTTTTCGCTTTTATTGAAGGGATAAGCCCGGCGGATTTTGTTGTAAATAGCGGATATACGTTCGGCTGAGGGACATAAACATCTGCATCGACGATCCGTGCGGCAGTGTTCGGGTATTTGTTCGGGTCGTTATTGCCTATGTACCAATAGTCGGGATATTGTTCTCCGATTATGCCTATTATGTCGACATTTTTTTCAAGTGCATTGGCTATGGTAACGGGAACATTGTTACCTCCGATATTTCCGATGATTTTACTTTTTCTTCTTTCCATGCGGAGAAAGTCGAAGTGTGGGTATGTTTTCCCTTTAATCGGGGTATGACCTTCCCTGTTGGTAATGTAATCGACAAGTTTGCGAGCTACCGGAATTTCCGCTTCGGGAGCTTCGCTAAGAGAAACCCGTATCGTGTCTCCGATTCCGTCGGCGAGAAGTGTCCCTATACCTACGGCAGATTTTATTCGTCCGTCTTCTCCGTCACCGGCTTCCGTCACTCCGAGATGTAAAGGGTAGTTCATGCCTTCCTGTTCCATTTTTGCAATCAACAATCGTACGGATTTTATCATAATTCCGGTATTCGATGCTTTGATCGATAGCACGACATCATTGAAATTTTCTTCTTTGCATACTCGTAAAAATTCCATACATGATTCTACGATGCCGGCCGGGGTGTCTCCATATCGACTCATGATGCGATCAGATAACGATCCGTGGTTTACACCTATACGCACGGCCGTATGGTGTTCTTTGCATATATCGAGGAATTGAATAAAACGGGCACGCAATTTTTTTATTTCTTCTGCATATTCTTCATCGGTATATTCGAGGTGAACGAATGTCCTGGCACTGTCAACGAAGTTTCCCGGGTTGATACGGACTTTCTCAACGATTCGTGCGGCAGCGTCTGCAACGTTCGGATTGAAGTGTATGTCGGCAATCAGCGGAGTATGGTATCCTCGTTTGTGCAGCTCTTTCTCTATGTTTGCAAGATTTTCTGCTTCTTTTGTCCCTTGAGCTGTCAGTCTGACATAATCTGCTCCTGCATCGATGATGCGAATACTTTGCTCTACACAAGGTAAAGTTTCTTGTGTGCGAGTATTGGTCATGGATTGTATGCGAACCGGATTTTCCCCGCCTAACGGTGTATTGCCTATTCGGGTAACAGAGCTTTTCCGACGATGATAATTGAAGTAGTCCATACGGGTAAGAGATTATAAAGAGCGGAAAAAATCCGGACAGGACTTTTTACCGCTCTGAAAATCGTTATTTTTAATTTGTTTTGAATTTGTATTCTATTTTGGACAATTGCTGGTTGGCGTCTACGATCTTTTGGGCCAAACCTTGCTTGTATGCTTTTAAGCGAGCATTGATTTTTTCATCTCCGAGAGCGAGCATTTGAGTCGCGAGAATGGCTGCATTCAGAGATGCGTTGATTCCGACTGTTGCGACAGGAATACCCGGGGGCATTTGTACGATAGCATAAAGGGCATCTATTCCCTCCAGGCTTGATTTGATAGGGACTCCGATGACCGGAAGAGTAGTCATGGAAGCAATGACTCCGGGCAAATGAGCTGCCATTCCTGCTGCTGCAATGATTACTTTGATTCCTCTCGATTCTGCATTTTTAGCAAATTGTTCCACTTCTACGGGAGTACGATGCGCAGATAATGCATTCATCTCGAACGGAATCTCAAAGTCGTTGAGCAGTTGTGCTGCTTTTTCCATGATAGGCAGGTCTGAAGTGCTGCCCATGATGATGCTGACAATAGGTTTCATCTTTTTGTGGTATTATTTGTTGTTTAAATAACTTCTTATTTCAAGTAATATTAAAATAGAACGAAATCAGGAGTATCGATCCGAACACCCAAATGAATCCGTTTATAACGCCTGCTGCGACCTGCATTAATGTGTGACGCCCCAAACCGATGCGGGCACTTCCTAATATTCCGGTCAGCATGATGAGGGTACAAAACAGTACGATCGGGAATGTCATTTGTATGCTTGCCAACCCGAACGCTAATCCTGTCAATCCGCTTATTCCGGTCAGGTGTGCGCTGATTTTCCAGCGTATATTTATTAGTAGAGCAGTAATTATCGAACCGATGCAACCGATAAAAAATGCAAGAACCCATATCGGAAGTCGGGTTTTATATAAAAAATAGAGACAAAATCCGTATCCGAACAGATTTATCATATACGGAATTTCACGATCGTGCCGGTCATTCAGTCCGATGCTTTTTACTTTTTTTGTTTTATACATCCATAAAATAGTCATTGCAGGAATAATTGCCGTAAAGAACAGAACGCCGGATGCGATGAATAATTTGAAAGAGATAGGCAGAATATAGAGATAAGAAAAGAAGAAAATGATGCAGATGCCGTAAAACGGCATCAATAACGGGGTTAAGACGGCTGAAAAAAAATGGGCCAGCGTTTTCATTCTGTATGTCGAGTTTTATAGATTTATATTTCTTTTCTTAAGCGGGCAACCGGAATGCCTAACTGTTCCCGATATTTTGCGACTGTACGGCGAGCGATAACATAGCCCTTTTCTTTTAGCAGGTCGCAGAGTTTATCGTCTGCCAGAGGTTTCCGTTTATCCTCGTTCTCGATGCATTGTTGTAAAATTTTCTTTATTTCCCGAGATGAAATTTCTTCACCCGATTCGTTTTGCATTGATTCGGAGAAAAAATATTTCAAGGGAAAAATCCCGAAATTAGTTTGTACATATTTGCTGTTACTTACTCGGGAGATGGTAGATATATCATATCCTGTACGTTCGGCAACATCTTTGAGTATCATCGGTTTCAGATTGCTTTCGTCTCCTGTCAGGAAAAAATCTCTTTGTAGATCGATAATTACTTGCATCGTATTCAACATTGTCTGTTGACGTTGTTTGATAGCGTCGATAAACCATTGAGCCGAATCTAATTTTTGTTTTACGAATAATAACGCATCTTTTTTATCCCGGGTTTGGTTTTGTTTATTTCCCATGTAATCCTCTAACATGTGAGTATAAGAGCGGTTGACCCTTAATTCCGGTATATTGCTGTTATTAAGGCTCAATGTCAGTTCTCCGTCATGAGAATCGACTATGAAATCGGGGATAATATGGCTCATCCCGTCAGAAAACGAATCGCTCCATGAACTTCCCGGTTTCGGATTGAGCATTGTGATTTCGTGAATTGCCTTTTTCAGTTCTTCTTCAGAAACATTATATTGTTTTTGTATTTTGTCATAATGTTTTTTTGTGAATTCATCGAAAGATTTGTCTATGATTTTATAGGCTAATAGTGCTGCCGGAGTACCTTCATGGCGTTCTAACTGCAATAACAAACATTCGCGCAGATTGGACGCTCCGACTCCTGCGGGTTCGAAATCCTGGATCATTTGCAGCAGATCTTCGAGTCGTTCGGTGGAAATGTCTATTCCTACCTGGAAAATGAGATCGTCAGATATTGCAGACAACGGACGTTGCAAATAACCGTTGTCATCGATATTACCGATAATGTATTCTGCTATTTTAGCATCTTGTTCCGACAGGTTTCGTTCTCCTAATTGTTTCAAGAGAAAATCATGAAAAGTCGATCCGCCGGAAAAAGGAATATCTTCATGCTTTTGGTCTTTTGAGAAATTGTCTGCCTCGAGTTTGTAGTCGGGGATATCGTCTTCCGTCAAGTAATCTCCCATGGAAATGTCTTCAGCACTTTCGGCAGATGCATCGGTATCTTCGTTTCCGAATTCGTCGGTATCGGGGTTTTCATGCTCTTCTGCCCCCTCGTCAAGTGCCGGATTATCGATCAGTTCTTGTTTGATGCGTTCCTCCAGCTCAATAGCCGTCAGCTCAAGCAGTCGTATTACCTGTATTTGTTGGGGTGACAGCTTCTGTTGCAGCTTTTGTTGTAGTTGTTGTTTCAGCATCGGTTTTCTCTTGAAATTTTCGAACGAAGATACTCTATTTTATTGGAAAGAGGGAATTTTTACTTAATTTTTAGCCGTTAAAAATCGTGACAAAGAAAAATTATCCTTACCTTAAATCTTTGTCCAAAGTTTAGAGTCAGTTTAAATATTCCAATAATGTGATTGAGCCGAATTATCTTTTTTTCAGCCATCCGGGAATGACACATACACCTATGGCTAAATAGAGGTAATAGGTGATGATTCGCCATATAAACGCGATAACCAATGCCGTTCCTGCGATAGGAAAGAAGTCTGCGTAGTATTGGCTGAACATGTATTCGCTGAACCCGCTTCCTCCAGGAGTCGGACTTACGGTCATGACGATCCACAAGATAAATTGTCTGCCGAATGCCAATAGTTGTTTTCCGGTAACAGGAGAAAATGCAAGAAGCAATGCATTCACAACGAGGAAACGAGATATCCAAGAAAAAACCGTAGCTCCGAATGCCGAAATCCAAAAAGAAAAGGGCTTTTTCCCTATCGCATGGGAACTAACGACTAGATTGTCTCCCAGTTCGGAGACTTGCTTTCCCCATCGTTTGAGCATCCTAATCTTGAATATTTTGTTTAATGAGTCTCGTATCCATTCAGGTTTTTTGAAAAGCCCTGTGTATAATATCAGTGTCCAGCTCACTATTAGCATATAGACGAGAAAAAACAGATTCATAATACTTTTAGACAGGATTGTCGTTGTACCGAAAAGTTCGGGTATAGAGATGCTGATTAAAATTATCGGGATGGCAATTACGAAAAACAACTCGTCTAAAAACAGGCTGGCGAACATCATTGCCGTACTGCGTCCGGCGTTGATCCCTTCTTTGTTGAGAAATACGACGATGAGGCTGCTGCCTCCTACTGCAGAAGGTGTGACTGCCGATGTGAATTCGCAAAGGATATTGACTCGTATTGCCTGCCACCAACTCAACGTATTTCCCGATATTTTACGATAACGCCAAATCAATCCGGCATCTCTTCCCAGCATAAATATAACAGTAATAGCGACAAATGTTGTTGTTTTGAGGGAAAAAGATACATGGGTAAAAATGTGTGGATCAAACTCCTTCCAAAATAAATAACATATCACTGTCAGTCCGATAAGTACCGGTAATAGGATATAAGCAACGGTTTGTAGCGGTTTTGTTCGTATATCAGTTATTTCAGGCATAGCGTTTTAGTAAAGATTTATATCGGTCTTGTACTTCTTCTGCTACATTTTCCCATGATCGGGCTATCGTATTGGATGCTGCTATTCCTGTCTGACGCACCTTTTCCGGGGATTGTATGAGGTAGGTTAATTTTTGTGCAAATTCTGAAACAGATTGCCCCGATAAAAATCCGTTTTGCATGTCTTTGACGATTTCGGCAGAGGTTGCTCCCGATAGTAATAACGACGGAGTTTGCATTGAAGCAGCTTCTCTGACGACCAAAGGTGCATTGTCATACAATGAGGGGAATAAGAAGAGATCGGCGGCGGCATAGTATCGCTTTAATTGTTCTCTGTCGGTGAGATTCCCTACAAACTTGATTTTATTGGTTAGTTTAAGGCTTTTAACTTGTTCATGTAATTCTTTTTCGGCATATCCTGATCCGATGAAAAACATTTTAAAAGGCTTTTCTCTTATAAGTGATAGTGCATCAATGATCAATTCGGGATTTTTTTCTTTGATATGCTGCCCGACGAAAAGAAACATTAGTTCTTGATCGGTAATGTTTAATTCTTTTCGCATATCGGATTTTAGAGTCAAAATGTCTGCCGATCCTGAAAATTCGGTTCCGTTGTCCACTATTTCTACTTTCCCTTTATATCCGTACTCCCGTATTGTGTCTTCTACGGCAGCTTGGGGTATCCATACTTCGTCTGCTGCTTCGTAAAAACGGATTATCTTACGGATGAGTAGGGCCAAAAGAGTTTTATTAGGGATAATTCTTTTGAAATCATCCCGGTATTTTGAATGAAAAGTTGCAATTATAGGTATATGCTGGCTATGGGCTATGCGCATGGCCAGTTCTCCCGAAGAAAAAGGACAGTGAGCGTGTACTAAGGAGAAAGGCTTTTGGCAAATATGCTCATAAAAAGGCAGGTCGATACGGGGAAATCCTAATCTATAAGGCTTTCTCATAGGTATCGGGATAGAAGTATAACTATATATCGGGTATTTTTCTGTGTATTGAGTTCCCGGTATTTTAGGTGTTACGACACATACATTTTCATTTTTTTGATTCAGCCAGTAAGCATAATTTTTGACGGTAAGAGATACTCCGTCCATAATTGGCGGGAATCCATCATTAAAAAGTCCGATCAATCGTTTATCCATATCAATTCATTAGTCTATGCTAAATAAACAATGAAATGTTACGATCGTTTAACGAAAGGGTGACAATTTAAAGACTGTTTATAGTTAGACAGCTATTTTAGATAAAGAACATGAGAATTACTTGTGCGATAATTACCCGCAAAAACATACATAACGGATATACCGTGGCGTATGAAACAGCGGGATTATCTCCCGGGATAGTATCATTTGCATAATTCAGAGCCATTGGATTCGCCATGCTGCCGCACATCATTCCGGCTACCGATCCGAAATCGAGCTTGGTAATGCGCAAAGCAATTAATGCAACGATGATTACCGGGATAAACGTAATAGCGAATCCGAGAAGTATCCATATTAATCCTTCCGGACGGATTACCGTTTCGAAAAAATGTTGTCCGGCATCCAGTCCCAGACATGCCAGATACATAGATAATCCTAATGCTCGTAACATCAAGTTAGCGCTGCGGGTGGTATAAGTGATCATGTGTAAACGTGGTCCGAAACTTCCGATAAGGATTCCTATAACGATAGGGCCTCCGGCTATCCCCAGTTTTACGGGTGTACTTATACCCGGAATCGAGAATGGTATAGCCCCGAGAGCTAAGCCCAATACGATTCCGATAAATACAGAGATCAGATTAGGTTCGTTTAAACTTTTGACAGCATTCCCCAGAACTTTTTCTACATTTTGTATGGCGGCTGCTTCGCCTATGACCGTCAGTCGGTCTCCCATTTGCAATATAAGATCCGGAGTGGCTAACAATTGTACTCCCGAACGATATACCCTACTGATATTTATACCGTAATGATTTCGTAATCGTAAAGAGCTAAGTCGTTTTCCATTAATTTCAGGACGGGTTACGACGATTCTTTGAGAAATGAGCTGACTGTCGATGGCATTCCAGTCTATATCTTCTTTATTCCAGTCTTTATTTTCGTGCTCTCCGAAAAGAACCGTGAGTGCATCGACATCTTTTTCGGAAGTGATAACGAGTAAACGGTCTTTTGCTTCCAGTTTCTTTTCAGATGTGGGAATGCTCACTTTGCCATCTCTCCAAAGTCGGGAAATAACGAATTTTTTTTGACTGAGAGATGCTGCTTCTCGTATGCTTTTTCCTATAATGCCGGGGTTGTTGACTTGGAACTCTGCAATATATACCGGTTTTTTCTTATCTTTCTCTTGTTCGGGAATATCCGAAGCCCGTGTAAATATTTTTCGTGTGGCGAATATTGCGAGAATTACGCCTAAGACACCTAAAGGATAGGTGACCGCACAACTTAGTGCCGGAGAATTAGAAGGCAACCCCATTTGCTTCAAAGTTTGTTGCGCTGCTCCTAAAGCCGGAGTATTGGTTGTTGCACCGCATAGGATACCTACCATGTCGGGTAGAGAAATACCACAAGTGAGATGGAAAATTACCGTCATGATAGTACCAATGAACACGACACCCAGAGCGAGAGCATTGAGAGTAATTCCTCCTTTTCGGAATAATCCGAAAAAACCCGGACCGACTTGCAGGCCTAAGGCATATACAAAGACGATGAGTCCGAAACTTTCTGCATAGTTGAGCATTTGCGGATCAACGGTTATTCCGATATGTCCTGCCATAATTCCGATGAAAAAGACGAATGTCACACCTAAGGAAATGCCGGCTATACGGATTTTCCCTAATGCCAATCCTATGGCGGATATTAAAGATACGACAATAACGGCTTGCATTGCCGAATGTTCGGAAAATAGACTATATAACCAATTCATCATCTTTTTGCTTTTAGGCAAGAACTTACAAAGATAGGAACAAAATCTTTGCTTTTATATAGAAATTCCGTTTAAAAAAGGAAATAGTTTTTCCCGTAGATTGTCTTCTGGACATACTTGACATACTTGAAAACCTGCTTGTCGTGCACCGTCAATGTTTTCTGTTTTGTCGTCTAAAAATAATGATTCGGCAGGATTTACTTTTGTGTCGTCGATTACTCTCTTATAAAATTCCGCATCGGGTTTTGACGCTCCTATTTCGTAAGAGAAATATAGCTTATCGAAATAATCGTCTATGGTGAGCCCGTTTTCCCGGAACAGATATTTTCTTGTGTATTCGATGTGGGTTATATTCGTGTTGCTAACCATATAAATAGGGAAATCCTCTTTTAAAGTGCGAAGAATTTTTAGTTTATAAGCCGGGATCGTTTGTATGATCTTGTTCCATGCTTGCCGTATCTCTTCATCTGATGTCTCTATGCTCAAAAAGATTCTTAATTGGTCGAAGAAATCTTTTTCTCCTGTTTGCCCGTTTTCAAAATCTCTGAGGATTTTATGGAAACTTTTCGAATTAAAGGTTTCTGGAACAGTTGCACCTAACTTGCAGAATGTCTCGATTGTTCCGTTAAAGTCTAAATCGACTAAAACTCCTCCGAAATCGAAAAAAAATTGTTTTACCGGTATCATAACGGAATTAATATTTGAAACTGCTACCTCCTAAAAATTCTCGTAAGAGAGATGTCGGGGGAATTTCATGCTCGTTAAGAGGTAAAAAGAAATCTAGAAACTTGAGTAAGCGGTTTGCTTCTCCATATTCTGTACAATCTCTGGGAACGGCGTTCAGAATAGGCATTGCCCGCCGTTTTAAAACAGCGAGTTCGAATAATAGAGATGAATTGAACATGGCATCGGCATTTTCCTGGTAAGGAAAAATCCATTTTTCTTCACCTCTGCGCACGCTCGGCCAGCGGGCTATTGTACTTTGTGCCGTGCTTCCTCGATATTTTGCATCTCTGATGATGCGACGCAATAGCCGGTTGTCTGTTGTCGGAACCCAGTTATGGTCATCTATGGATATAGACGTCAGTGCCGATACGTATATCTTGAATTTTAATTTATCTTCGATTTGAGGGGTTAAATCCGGATTTAAAGCATGAATACCTTCTAATATAAGAACTTCCGATTCTTTTAATCTTAGTTTGTTTCCTCGATATATTTTTTTCCCTGTCTCAAAATTATAAGTAGGCAGGTCTATTTCTTCACCCTTTAAAAGTCTGTTGATATCATTATTGAATAATTCCAGATCGAGGGCATATAAAGATTCGTAATCGTATTCTCCATTTTCATCGAGAGGGGTTTCTTCCCGTTCTACGAAATAGTTGTCCAAAGAAATGGTTACCGGACGTATCAAGTTTGTCATTAATTGTATTGCCAGTCGTTTTGAAAAAGTTGTTTTACCTGAAGATGACGGTCCTGATATTAAGATAATTCGTGCACCCTCTCCGTCCCGGTTACGTCTGGTTATTTCATCGGCGATATTGCTGATTTTCTTTTCATGTAAAGCTTCCGAAACTTTGATCAAATCTGTTGCCTGACGGTTCTCTATGGCGAGATTTAAATCACCGACGTTATTCAATCCGATAATGGAATTGAAATGTATATATTCTTTGAATGCTGCCAGCATTTTATTTTGCTTTACTACAGTGCCTAAAACCGAAGGATTTTCGGTTGAAGGGGGAACTAACAATAATCCACCGTCATATTTGATCAGATCAAATAAATTCAAGTATCCGGTGGAAGGAACCAGACAACTGTAATAATAGTCAATGAGATTGTCGAGTCTGTAAAAGGTCGTATATAAAGATTTTAAGGTTTTCAGTAAATCGACCTTATCCAACAGATTTTGTTCTTGAAAAAGCTTTATGGCATCGGATGTTTTACATTCAATTCGCTGGAAAGGCAGATTATCTGCTATGATTTTTCGCATTCGGGCTTTTATGCGATCGGTGGTCTCTTGAGAAATTTCTTGTCGGTTGTTGATCCCGCAGAAATAACCTTTCGATATAGAGTGCTCGATCCGTAACCGAGCTCCGGGCATTACGTCTTCCAATGCTTTATAAAAGACAAAACAGAGAGAACGTACATACGTTCGCATACCGGATGGGTGAGAAGCATCGATAAATTCTATATCTTTAGGACGAAATACTCGATAATCAAGATCCTCGGTTTTATTATTGACTCGTGCACAGAGCACTTGATATGGTAATTCTACTCCTGATTGACCGTATATTTGAAGCAGAGAATCACCTTCGTTTATTTCAAGAATTTGGTCAGTGTTTTTACAGTGGACCAGCACTTTATTACTCATAGTTTATTTGTTATAGTATGTTTGATTTGCAACAGAGATTGAATAAATATTACATTCTTAAGAAAATTCAATGATCTACTCTGTCGTAAATACTCTTATTTTTTTTATTTTTGCCTCAAATTTGCATTTAGCTATTATGCACGCTAAATATATTATATTCTTGCGAATTAAACAAAATATCAAATAAAGTAAATCGAAATGGAGTACACATTTTTTGACTTTTTGACGCTTATTGGCTCATTGGGTTTATTCTTGTACGGGATGAAAGTTATGAGTGAAGGGCTTCAAAAAGTGGCAGGAGACCGGTTGAGAGGAATTCTTACTGCGATGACGACCAATCGGGTGACCGGTGTGCTTACCGGAGTGTTAATTACCGCTCTTATACAATCTTCTTCCGCAACGACGGTGATGGTTGTCAGTTTTGTAAATGCAGGCTTACTTTCTTTGACACAGTCGGTGTCGGTTATTATGGGTGCCAATGTGGGTACTACCGTAACGGCGTGGATAATTTCTATTTTTGGCTTTAAGGTAAACATCAGTTTATTCGCTATTCCATTGATCGGTTTGGCGATTCCTTTTATTTTTTCCGGAAATAGCCGGAGGAGATCTTGGGGCGAGTTTATCATCGGTTTCGCTTTTTTGTTTATGGGACTTGAGTTCCTTAAAAATTCGGTTCCTGACATTCAGAATAATCCGGAAATACTTTCGTTTCTTACCGAATACACCAATATGGGGTATTTGTCGGTATTACTCTTTCTTTTGATCGGGACGATTGTTACTATTGTCGTTCAGTCTTCCAGTGCGACGATGGCAATTACTTTGATCATGTGCAGTAAGGGTTGGATTTCGTTCGATATAGCAGCCGCAATGGTTTTGGGCGAAAATATCGGAACGACTATTACGGCTAATCTTGCGGCTTTGTCGGCTAATGTTTCGGCAAAGCGTGCAGCTTTTGCGCACTTTATGTTTAATATTTTCGGAGTATGTTGGATGCTTATTCTCTTTTTCCCGTTTACTCATTTTATCGGTTTTTTGGTAAAAGAACTTACGGGAGGCTCTCCGACAGATCTGATGACTTTTATTCAGCACCATAGTCCTGCAGTCGTAAATCGTATTTCGGCTGAGAGCGCAGCCGGTTTGTCTGCTGATGAGTTGGCATTGCGGGCACAATATCAGGGAATGCAGGTTACGGTATCTTATGCTCTGTCTCTTTTTCATACAGTATTCAATATTCTCAATGTTTTGGTAATGATCTGGTTTGTAAATCTGTATGTAAAAATCGTTACGCGGGTTATTAAACTGAAACATAGTGATGATGAAGAATTTCAGCTTAAGTTCATTTCCGGCGGAATGCTTTCTACTTCAGAGCTCTCTCTCTTACAGGCCAAAAAAGAAATCGCTCTATATGGACAAAGGACGCAACGGATGTTTGGGATGGTGAAAGATTTGGTCCACGAGAAGGAAGGTAGCGAGACTTTCTCTAAAATATATAGCCGGATCGAAAAATATGAGAAGATCAGCGACAGGATGGAGTTGGAAATTGCGGCATATCTGAATCAGGTTGCAGACGGACGTTTGAGTTACGATGGGAAATTACAGGTAAGTGCGATGTTGACGATGACTACCGAAATAGAAAGTATCGGAGATAGTTGTTTCCATTTGGCCAGAACTGTGATTCGAAAGCAGGAAGCAAAAGTCGAATTTAATGAAGGTATAGAGAAAGATATAGATTTGATGTTTAAGCTGGTAAGTGAGGCTCTCGATAATATGAATCTCATTCTCGACAAGAATGATATGGCGGAATCTGATTTGAATAAATCTTATAATAAGGAGATGGAAATTAATAACTTCCGAAATCAGCTCAGAATGGAGAATATCGAGAATATCAATTCTAAAAAATATGAATATCAGTCTGGTATTTATTTTATGGACATTATCTCGGAATGTGAGAAATTAGGGGATTATGTGGTTAATGTAGTCGAAGCCGTGAAAGAAAAAAGAAGAATGAACTAATCATAACTTGACTTGTATATAAAAAAAGACCGAAATATTTTACATTTCGGT
>NZ_CEWDCG010000063.1:0-14476 GCF_982436375.1 Coprobacter sp.
TATATAATCTATGGGATTTAATGATTTTTTAAAAAGTCTCTTCGGAAATAAATCGCAACGTGATTTAAAAGAGATACTCCCCTATGTAAACAAGGTCAAAGAGGCATATCCGGCTATCGAAAAGCTAAGCGACGATGAGCTGAGAGCCCGTATCGATGATGTTAAAAAACGGGTGCAGGACGCTGTCGCTCCTGAGAAAAACCGTATCGCGGAGTTAAGAGCTTCGGTAGAAGAACAAGATTACGAAAAACGTGAAGCCATTTGGGAAGAAATAGACAAGATCGAGAAAACGATTCTTGAAAAATATGAGAAAGTTCTTGATGAGGTATTGCCCGAGGTATTTGCGGTAGTAAAAGATACTGCCCGTCGTTTTGCTCAAAATGAAACGATCACCGTGACTGCTACACCGTTTGACCGGGAATTGGCATTGACTCATGATTTTGTACATATCGAAGGAGATAAAGCCATCTATCAGAATCACTGGGTAGCCGGAGGCAATGAGGTGACATGGGACATGATTCATTATGATGTCCAGTTGTTCGGCGGTGTCGTTTTGCACAAGGGCAAAATTGCCGAAATGGCGACAGGTGAAGGAAAAACTCTTGTCGCGACTTTGCCTGTATTTTTGAATGCTCTTACCGGGAATGGCGTGCATGTGGTAACCGTGAATGATTATCTTGCCAAACGTGACTCGGAATGGATGGGCCCGTTATATATGTTTCATGGTTTGTCTGTCGATTGTATCGACAAGCACCAGCCCAATTCTGAAGAACGACGCAAAGCGTATAATGCGGATATTACTTTCGGAACTAATAATGAGTTCGGTTTCGATTATCTGCGTGATAATATGTCGACATCTCCCGAGGATCTTGTACAGCGTAAACATAACTATGCGATTGTCGATGAGGTGGACTCCGTATTGATCGATGATGCCCGTACGCCGTTGATTATTTCAGGTCCTGTACCGAAAGGTGATGATCAGCTTTTCGAGGAGTTTTGTCCGAAAGTAGAAGCTTTGTATAAAGCACAGAGGGCTTATACGACCAAGCTGCTTGCTGAAGCTCGTACTAAAATAGCTTCGAGCGATAAGGAGGTGCGTAAAGAGGGTGCTTTGTTGTTATACAGGTCGTTTAAGGGGCTTCCTAAGAACTCTGCATTGATTAAATATCTCAGTGAACCCGGTGTAAAAGCGTTGATGCTCGAGACAGAAGAGTATTATATGCAGGAAAACAACCGTAATATGCCGATTGTTACCGACCCGCTGCTTTTCGTAATCGATGAAAAAAATAACAGTGTGGAGCTGACCGATAAGGGTCTGGACATGATTACCGGAAATTCCGATGATCCGCAATTCTTCGTATTGCCCGATATCGGTGCTCAACTCTCCGAGCTGGAAAATATGGGACTGTCCGATGAGGAAAAACAGGCGAAGAAAGATACCCTGATGCAGGATTATGCGATCAAGGCAGAACGGGTGCATACCGTGAACCAGCTTTTAAAGGCTTATGCCTTGTTTGAAAGGGACGATGAATATGTCGTTATCGATAATAAAGTAAAAATCGTCGACGAGCAGACCGGACGTATTATGGAAGGCCGTCGTTATTCGGACGGATTGCATCAGGCTATCGAAGCGAAAGAGCATGTCAAAGTCGAGGCTGCGACACAGACTTTTGCAACGATTACTTTACAGAATTATTTCCGTATGTATCATAAGTTGGCGGGAATGACCGGTACTGCCGAGACCGAGGCAGGGGAGTTCTGGGATATTTATAAACTTGATGTCGTTACGATTCCTACAAACAAACCTGTTGCCCGTATCGATATGAATGACCGGGTGTATAAGACCAAACGGGAAAAATATACGGCGGTAATCGATGAAATACAAAAACTGGTCGAGGCCGGCCGTCCGGTACTTGTGGGTACGACTTCTGTTGAAATTTCAGAATTGCTCAGTAAGATGCTTACCATGCGTAAGATCAAACACAACGTATTGAATGCCAAGTTACATCAGAAAGAAGCGGATATTGTCGCTCAGGCAGGTCAGAGCGGAACGGTGACTATTGCTACCAATATGGCCGGTCGTGGTACTGATATCAAGCTTTCTCCTGAGGTTCGTGCTGCCGGTGGGTTGGCCATTATCGGTACTGAACGTCATGAGTCTCGTCGTGTGGACCGTCAGTTGAGAGGTCGTGCCGGACGTCAGGGTGATCCGGGATCTTCGGTATTTTATGTATCTCTCGAAGATAATTTGATGCGTCTGTTCAGTTCAGAACGTATTGCTAAGGTTATGGACCGTTTGGGCTTTGAAGAAGGAGAGATGATCGAACATAATATGATTTCCAAATCAATCGAACGTGCTCAGCGGAAGGTAGAAGAGAATAACTTCGGTATTCGTAAGCGTTTATTGGAATATGATGATGTGATGAATGCACAACGTGAGGTAATATATACCAAACGTCATCATGCTCTTTTAGGAGAACGTATCGGCATCGATATTGTAAATATGATGTATGATGCCGTACAGGCTATGATCGAATCTCATTCTCAAAATTCGGATTACGATGCGCTTAAAGAGGATGTGTTCAAGACGTTTGCCATTGAAATACCTTTCGATAAAACGGCAATGCGAAGTGAAAAGAACGAGCGATTGGTAGATATGCTGTATGATGCGGTCATCGCTGCGTTCAAGCGTAAAACGGATAATATGGTGGCTGTTGCCAATCCGGTGATTAAGCAGGTTTATGAAAATCAGGGTGACCGGTATGAGAATATAATGATACCGATTACGGACGGAAAACGGATGTATAATATTTCTTGTAATTTGAAAGAGGCATACGAATCGGAGTCGAAAGCAATCAATAAAGCATTCCAGAAAGCCATATTGTTATATACGATAGATGAGGCATGGAAAGAACATTTGCGCGATCTCGATCAATTGCGTCAATCGGTACAGAACGCAAGTTATGAGCAAAAAGATCCGTTATTGATCTTCAAATTGGAGTCTTTCGGTATGTTTAAAGATATGATCGATACGATCAACCGAAAAACGGTAGCTATTCTGATGAGAGGCCAGATTCCTGTACGAGAGCCGGAGCAGGTGCGTGAAGCTGCTCCTGAAGTGCGTCAGGATTACAGCAAATACCGTACACAAAAAGATCAGGTGGGAGGCAGCTCCTCGGCAGCTTCTGCACAGCAAGCCCCGCAAAGACCCGAACCGATCAAAGTCGGGCCTAAGGTAGGACGTAATGACCCTTGTCCTTGCGGAAGCGGTAAGAAATATAAGAACTGCCACGGGAAAGAAGCATAAGCTATTGCTTTAATATAAATGATAAAACGGGAAAGGTGATTTACAATCTTTCCCGTTTGTCATTATGAAGGTTGCGGTTATTTTTTGTTTTTAGGCGGGTAGTGAGTCGGGAACATCGATTCTCGGATTTGTCGTTCTTTATTGTTTTTTTTCAGCATCTCTTTCATCGTATCTTTGTTTGTGATACGGTTGCGGGCTTTCCATAAGATATATTGCAATTCGTTATCGTCAAAATCGAAGTCCTGTCCTAATTTATCCCTTATTATTTGTCGGGTATATGACCGGATGTTGTTCCATAGTCCGGGATTATCGATCCCCTTTTCTGCCATATCGGACAGGTATTCTTCAGCAGCTTTACGATTTGATCTGTTGTTTTTTTGGTAAGTTTCCCTGACTTCTGAAGGCATTGACCGGAATACCTGATCCAGAAAACTATCGGTATGTTCTCCATATAAAGCACGTATTCCTTTTTTGGCGACAGCTTCACGCATCAGTGTCTTTTTTAGTTCAGCTTCAGAACGGATATTGTCTAATATAACGTTCACCTGATCATTCTCGGGAGAAAAATAACCCGGTAGGACGTCTTTAGCCGGCAGTTTTTGCTGTACGTCGAGAGGAAGTTCCGATTGTCGGTCAAATATTTGAGCATCAATGCCAAGTTCCTTGCTTATTTTTTCGGCTTCCTGTCGGCGTCTGTCTCTTTGAAATTGCGTATCGTATTTGTTCAACCACGGATTGTCAGGGTTGACGATCGAAATGTTGAATCCGGAATCTTCCTTTTTCAGATTTTTATTCTGTTCTGTCGCGGATGGCATTTTTTCGTATTCGTCCGCACTGCTGCGGGTAATCCGATTATAATCTTCATAAGGAATAGAATATATGCCTTCTGCGAAATCAGGAAATATGAGTTCTTCTTTTCCTTCCGGTGTAATGACTTTATACAGTCCGTTTTCGGTTTGCCCAATTACCTCCATCGGCTCTCCGTATTTGGTATTGAGTATTGTCACTTTTCCATCATTTTTTCTCCGAAGATGTTGCACCGCTTTTCCTCCGGTATGGCTTATTCCGCCTAATGCCCCTCCGAAGACTCCTCCTTCTATGCCGGATCGGGTTGCGTTTTGAAGAATTTCATTTAATGCCGGATAATTTTCTCTATCCAGATAAATGCGTGCTGCCATGTCTTGAGCAACAGAAGTGCCGGCTTCGCTCAATCCCTCCATAGTGGCATCCGAACCGATTTCTGCCGCCAGTTTTTTCAGGTCGATATGTTTGTAATTTTTTAGCAAGTCGGTTAACTCTTTGGATGCCTGCGGATTTTTCATCATTTGAGACATAACGCCTTTTCGCATTGATTCTTTCAAAGGAGCGGAGAGTTTGTTTAGATATCTGCCCTGCATGAGACCTTCTATGAGGAGGTCTGCTCCTGTATAAGAACCCACATAAGCGGCACGTTTCCAATCCGGTACTTTTTCGCCGTTTTCCTTTTCATACCGGTCTATATCCATCTGTGCCTGAGCGTGACTTTGTGCTGCTAAACTACCGACATTGGCTGCACCCAAAGCGACTCCTGCCGGTGGAAAGACCAGTCCTGCGGCTATGGGTAGGGCTTGCTGAGCTATTCCTGCACCCGTTTCGGCAACTTTTGCCCAGCCTTCGGTTTCTTTGAAACTGTCATTTTGTTCCAGAGCTTTGCTCATTTGTTTTTTCCCTTCACCTCCGTTGATGATGTAATCATTCACTGCTTTTTCTATTTGCCGGGGGGATAATCCGTCCGATTTCATCTCCATGATATTTTTTAAAGCATCGATGTATCGGGCTTTTGTATTCATGTACTCTTGTTCATTGACAGCTCCGGTTTCTGGATCATAAAGCTCGTTATTATTCCAATCGAACTTTTTGTCGGGTTTTCGGATGTTTTTTTCAGAAATTTCTTGTTTGTTCCGCTCGATTTCTTTTAATAAATCTTCATTGTTTACAGAAGATAAACTGCCGAAATTTTTTTGTACGTTTCGGTATGCAGCTTGCATTTCGTCTTCATTGTTCCACCAGCTTTTTAATTTTCCGATATTGTAGGAAAAATCGTTTGCTAACCGTTTCCCGTATTGGGCCAGTCCGTCTTTAAAGCTTGTCAAAGGTTTTCCTTCAGGATCGTTATTGAATAAAGAAGACAAAATCTTTCGGTTATATGGGGTATCGGGAATGGACGGGTAGGGTATGGTCGGATACAGCTTTTGTGCAGGAATGGGAGTTCTCCATTCCTGACCGGTCAGAGGGTTGCCGGCCATTGTCTGCTTTATTAAATCGGAATCGATATATTCCGGTTGTTTTTGCATAAATGGTTGAGTTGTTGTGCTTTGACCGTTATCTATTGTCCGGGCGAATTGATGTTTATACATATTTTGTAATTGAGGATCGATATAATCCCATCTATTGTTTTTATTCATTGAGAGTATTGTTTTGAGTGTTTTCGAATAATAAGTTTTCTATTTGTACTCGGGCTTCTTCGGGAGAAATACCTTGAGCTGTCAGATAGTTGAAAAGCAAGAATTTTTGTTTATCGGTATTTTCTGCATTATCTTGCCATACCTCTGGAAATTCTTTTGTGTTTAATCCTTTTGCAGGCAGTTTGGCATGAGTATTCGGGATGACCGGAATCCTCTCTGTTAGTTCGAGAAATTTTTTCCGCAACTCTTGTTTTTTTCTGCATCGGACGTTTTGTTTATCTATAATTTCGGATTCCGGTTCAAATAACCGGGTGAGTTTTTTCCAGTAAAAACTCCTTTCTTTTTTTCCGTATTCTTCTTTTGTCGGTTTTTGTCCTAAAAGTTTCAACGCATATTCCAGATCATCAATCGACTTGCGGGCGGCAGATCTCTTTTTTTGTTTTCGATTTTCCAGACATACCGAGAGAAAGCCTTTCCCATCTTCTACCTGTTGCCTGATGTCGGAGAAAATCGCTGCCGTATTTTTTTTATTTTGTAGTTCGGTTGTCTTATTTTCCATTATCATATCTTTTGATCCGTTTCCGATAAATGATTTCAAAGCATTCCTGACGACAGTTGTGTCATACTTAATATTGTATTATCCAGATTTTCCAATCTTCGACCTACGTTCTGTAACGCATTTTCCGATGCGTTCCGGAACATATTGCTGGCATTCATATAGGTGTTGTATCTTTTGTCATTTATTGCTGCCGAATGATTGATGTAATTATTCAGGACATTATTTTTCCATTGTGCGCCATTTGCCGCAATCGCACTATATGTGTTGCCTATCGTTTCCGCATTGTTTTTTTGTTGGGCGGCGATAGCTTCGGGTGTCGTTCCCGTGACGGCAGACTGAGTCAGTGTTTGTTGATTCAGTTGTTGAGTCTGTTTCCGGAGATTTTTTAATAGGGCTTGGCTGTCCGATCGATTTATATAATCACCGTAATACTCCGAGTTGAAAAGGTTGTCTAACTGTGTTTGTTGGCTGTCGAGGGCCTGTAATGCGTTTTTTTGTTCCTTTTCAGCTGCTTTTCTCTGTTTTCGGGCTTTGATCCCGTTGAATATTGATGCAAACATTTTTGTTTCTCCTTCTAAATTTTTTTAATTGGTTAGTGAACGAATTTATTATTATAACATCAGCATACAAATATCACCTCATATATTTGTCGTATGGTGTTATAATTATAAAATCGTATAGAATATGACGAAAAAAAATGCTCTTACCGGAAAAAATAATATTCCGGCCGATGATTATATCCGGAAAAGACGGGAGATATTGGATTTGTGTTATAAACGTTTGCAGGAAATGATACCTGAATGTACCAGTGAAGTCAATCTGCTCAAGTGTATTGAAATTCTGGAAAAACATGAGAGTAGAAATGATGGAGATGAAAGACAAGCGTTGTGTGCCATAGCCGATACGCTCGACAGGCTGGCGGGGTTGCGATAGATTTTATATTTATCGCACGAAATATCGTTTTTCGATGTGCTATTTTGCGGAAAATAGAATTATCGGAAAATATTAGATAAAATGGAAATTACAGTGATTGAAAACGAAAGGCGGAAAAAAGAGATCGATAGACCTTATCGTCCTGAAACGGGAGAGGGAAGCATAACCGGAAAGCGTTTTTGCTTTCATCTTCCGGATGCTCCTATTCCGATACAATATATCCCGGAAATGATGCTGGAAGAGGTCGAGCTCGTAAAACTTTTACGTCGGCATGGTTCGATAGAAAAATTTATTCTGAACGAGTTGAAAGAATCCCCTTCACCCGTTATTAAGGAAGAAGTCTGGAGACGGTGGGTGAAGGTCAGGATTAAATATGATTTTGAATTTTGGGCGGTTTTATTTGTCCGTATTAAGAATAAGACGGGTGATTCAGATATTCCTTTTCGACTCAATCGGCCTCAGCGTCGTCTGCTTTCGGAGCTTGAAGATATGAGGACGAAACGTCTGCCTATCCGGCTGATATTGTTGAAGGCAAGACAATGGGGCGGTTCTACGCTGGTACAGATGTATATGGCTTGGATACAGCTGGTACACCGGAAAAACTGGAATAGCGTGATCTGCGCGCATTTAAAAGATGCAGCGGCAAATATTAAAGGGATGTATTCTAAATTGTTGGAAAATTATCCGGCTTGGTTGATAGATGCAGATAAACCTCTGAAGTTTCAGCCGTATGAGAAAATGGGGAATACCTCTGTGATTGCCGAAACGGGTTGTAAAGTCACGATCGGGTCGGCAGAAACTCCGGAGTCGGTACGTGGGTCAGACGCTGTTATGGCGCATTTGTCGGAGGTGGCTTTCTGGCCTCATACGCGGTTGAAATCTCCTGAGTCGTTGATTCGTTCGGTATGCGGTTCGGTTGCTTTGTTGCCCGACTCGGTTGTTGTTATGGAAAGTACGGCGAACGGAACGGGGAATTATTTTCATCAGGAATGTGAAAGGGCAAAGAGGGGGGAGAGCGATAAACGTTTTTTATTTATACCGTGGTTCGAAATAGAAATGTATTCTGTTCCGGTAGAAGATTATGACGCATTGATAACATCTTTGACAGATTATGAAAAGGATCTTTGGGATAAAGGTGCGACTCTTGAAGCGATAGCTTGGTATCGTATGAAACGAAAAGAGTATAGAGATCATGCCGATATGATGGCGGAGTATCCCTCTGATGATGTTGAGGCGTTTAACCATACCGGAGAACGGGTATTCGATATACGACAGGTGCAAAGACTTAGGGAATCATGTCGTCCGGCAGATAAGGTCGGAGAAGTTTATGGGAAAGCTTTCTCCGGAAAGTCGGCATTGGAAGGGCTCGGTTTTAAGGAAGAGGCGGGAGGACGCCTTCATATCTGGGCTTTTCCGGATTCCGATATGTCTGTAAAGGATCGCTATCTGGTCGTTGTCGATATCGGAGGCCGCTCTTCAAAAGCCGATTATTCGGTTATTGTCGTCTATGACCGTTATTGGATGTTGTTTGGGGGTGTACCTGAGATTGTCGCTCAATGGAGGGGGCATATTGATCATGATTTGTTGGCATGGAAGTCTGTCCAGATTGCAGCTTTTTATCACCATGCGTTACTTGTAATAGAAAGCAATACTTTGGAAACGGAACATACGGATGGGGAACATACGGAATATATTCTGGATACTATTGCCGATTCTTATACACATTTGTATGCTCGTGTATCTGCCGAAATGATCCGATCTCAAGTTCCTTCTAAATGGGGATTTCACATGAATCGTTCTACCAAAACAATGGTGGTAAATCATCAAATACAGATGTTAAGGGAGAACGGGTATATAGAAAGGGATATTCAGGCATGTTATGAACATGATGTTTTTGAACGGAAACCGAATGGAAGTTTCGGGGCGATGGACGGGCATCATGATGATATTCTTATAACGCGTTGTATCGGTAATTATATATGTTATACCGAGCCGTTGCCGTACCGATTTACAAAAATGCAGGTAAAGGTTTCCGGTTCTGTTCCTATCGGAGAAGCAACGATCTGATGAGCTTATTTTAAAGGGAGAATATGGAAAATTCAGATGAAACGATGTTTTTTCTCCGGAGGCATTTTGAGATTAAGAGGATGAGAAAAGCAAAATCGAGAACCTTTTGTGTAATCGGGGTCTATCCATATATCTCCTCCCATTTTATTGATGGTTAATTTGCAAATAGACAATCCGAGCCCAGAGCCTTGTGCAAATTCATTTAGTTTTTCGAACCTCTCGAATACTTGCCGTTGTTTCTCTTTAGGAATGCCGCAACCGGTATCGGATACGGAGAATATCACCCTGTTTTTGTTTGGTTCTATATTATAGGAAAGAGTGATTGTTCCGGTATCGGTAAATTTTCCGGCATTATTCAGCAGATTGATGAAGATTTGTTGTAATCGTTGAGGATCGGTTACCATAGAAAGCGGTTCGTCTGCTTCGAATATATAAGCAATTGCATTTTTTTTGACCCGGTTTATTATTGCAATTTGGTCACGACATAGCTGTGTAATGTCGCAGAGGGAAAAATTGAATTGAACTCTTCCCGATTCAAGACGTGATAAATCGAGAATATCGTTGATGAGCCGAAGTAATAAATCCGAATTTTTTTGAATAATATCCAGATATTCTTGTTGTTCTTTGTTCTTATTTTCTTCGGCGAGTACGGTCGAGAATCCTACAATAGCATTTAACGGGGTTCGGATTTCGTGACTCATATTTGCTAAAAAGGCGCTTTTTAACCGATTCGATTCTTCTGCTCTATCTTTAGCAATGATTAATTCTTTCTCAGACATTTCCAGATGTTCTTTTACTTTTTTTGTGCGGAAATAAAAGAATAGAGTACAGCAAAGAGCGATCACAAGAATAATTAATACCGAAATGATAGAAATGAACTCGACAGGATATTCTTTCCACAATGGCAATGTTTTATTGAGAAGAATAGAATTTCGAGGAAGTTTTTCGATCGGAATATCAGATTCTTTGATTTTATTGAAATCGAAGATATATTCGTTAGGAATAAATTTGATGTTGGCTTCTTCCCCTTTTTCTATATTGATAGCCTGTTTTGCCATGTCGGGGCCTTGCTGTCGATAATTCGGAGAATATCCGCCTAATACCCAATTGTTTAATCCGAATGATATAATTGAGAATACCGGAACTTTGGGATTAACGCCGGACATCGTATATATGGCATTTTTTATAAAGAAAGCGTTTGATGCGTCGACTTTCCATGTCCCGAATAAGATGACCGTATTAGGAGGCAGATTTTTGATATCTTCAATGATCGAATAGATTGTTTTTAATCGGCCGTCTAATAATATGAGGTTGAGGTCCGGAAAATTCTTGAATTCTTTTTTTACTAATGCTTGCAAAGAGATACCTTCGTATGTATTGTCCGATATGAATGCTATATTGCGGGTCAGCGGATAAAGGTTCATGATCAGTTCGATATTTTTCTTTATATCATATTCGTATGCAAATCCGGCTTTTATATTCCGGTTCGGCATATCTTTGAAGACATCGATACTTTTAGGATTCCAAAGTTTAATATCTTGATTGTTGTCGGGCAGAAGAACAACATTTCTACTTGCCATGCTGCATAGTACAGGGGTGTTTTTGAACGGTAGTGTATCTTGAGAGAGATATGATGCCCATGCCTCTTGACCTATGAGAATAATTAGTTTAGGAGGTAATTGCTTGTGTTTTAGTAGTATGTTTTTAAGTCGTTTTTTCCATGTTTGAGATTCGGATAGACTTTGGCAGTTCATGTTTTCGATAGAGATCGGTGATTTTCCGCCGAGGTGTCGATACGTGTCGTTGAAAGATATGATGGTGGAAGTCGTGAATTGTGTATCCGGATTGTATGAACTGATAATCAATATCGGAGCTGAACTTTCGGATGCCGTTGTCTTCTGTACCGGAAAATTGCAAGCTATGAGCAATATTGTGAAAAAGCTGTAAAGAAAACGTTTGTGATTTCTAAGTATATTTGTCATATAATGCGATCTCATTGTTCGTCTTTTTGGTTCCCGGCATAATTGATTTTTACCAAATAATGCCTGAAATATAGTTACTGATTGTTTGTTTTAGTACTACCGGATTGATGGGTTTGGTAATAAAACCGGTGCAGCCGGCTTCTATTGCAATATCTTTATCTGAGTCGAATGCATATGCGGTTTGCATGATTATAGGTATGTCGGCAGATAATTTTCGTATCTCTTTTAATGCTTCTATACCATTCATTTCGGGCATTTTTATATCCAAGAGAATGAGATCTACCGAATTATTTCGGTATAATTCGATTGCTTCTTTTCCGTTTTTTGCCCATAAGATGCGGCACCTGTTACCTATTATCGTTTTTAACAAAAGAAAGTTACTTTCTATATCTTCGGCTATTAACAGTGTTGTTTCTTGGGATTGACTTTCGTTGTTTTCTGTATTATGATCTGCATTGGTCGGGAATAGGGGTTTTATTTCTCTATCTTCACCAAATGATATCTGGTCATCTTTGCGTATTGGAATATGAATGGAAAAGCAACTTCCTTTTCCAGGTTTGGATTCTACGCTGATATTGGCTTCGAATAGTTGGGCGATGGCAGCGCAAATAGAAAGTCCGAGTCCTGGTCCCTGTGTAAATTCGTTACATTTATAAAATCTGTCGAAGATCAAGTTTTGCTCTTCTTCTGAGATTCCTATACCTGAGTCTTTTACGAACAGTGTGAGATATTGGTTGTGATCGATACTGTAACCGATCGTGATATTTCCTTCTTGCGTGAATTTTATTGCATTATCGAGAATATTGGATAGTAGCTGAGTCAGACGTATCGAATCGGATTTTATAATTGTCTGTTTATGAGGTGTCTCTATTGAGAATTGTACAGATTCAGGAATTCTCATTTTGTGTTGGGAATATACGAGTTCCAGAATTTGTTCCATATTGCAGGGTTCGGAAACTAAGGATATTGTATTGGCTTCTAATTTGGAGAGTTCCAAAATATCATTGATTAGTTTCAGCAAAATGTTGCAGTTTCGGTTTATCGTTTTTATAAAAGACTGCCGTTCATTGGGTGTGAAAGCGTTCTCATCGGATAGTAGGTTGGTGAATCCGATAATTGCATTGAGCGGAATACGGATTTCATGGCTGATGTTGGCTACGAAAGATTGTCTCAGTTCTGCTTTTGCGGCCAGATCGCGGGCGACGATAAGCTCCATTTTCCGCTGCTTGATGTGTTCTATGGAGGAACAAAGTCCGTATATTTGAGCATTAGAATAGGATATGTACGGAGATAAAGAAAAATGGGTTTCCCACCATTCATATTCATCCGGAGAATTGAGACTTATTCTGAATTGTACTACTACTTTCGCGTCTTTTCCATATATAGAGGAGAGTAAAGTATTGTAAACGTTTCTTCGGTCATCCGGATGTATTCTTCTGATTAACGATATTCGGTTTATTTTGTAATTCTCGGTAAGTGGTAGTCCTGTGCTTTGAAAAAAATGTTTGTCGAATGTGAGTTTTCGTGTAACAAGATCGTATGACCATGTATGGAAATTTCCGACTTGCAAGGCTTGTTCCAATAGTTCCTGTTTATTATGTAACCGGATTTGTATTCGTTTCTTTTTTTTCTTTTCGAGTAAGTACAAAAATATCAGAAAAAAGAGCAAAATGAATGCTGTCAGGATTATGATGATAAATTCTGTTTTATATTTTTCATATATCGGAATATTGTATATGAAACTGTTTTCCGGTAGTTGGGATTTGGATATGTTCAGTCTTTTTATTTGAGGCCAATCAAAAACGGGACGGTCTTTGTGGTATTGCAGGGGAACATTGGTTATGGTTTTCTCGCCTTTCAGTATTTGTGCGGCAAGATTAGCCCCGTCGAAACCTTGTTGATACGGGAGTGTAAAAATCCCTCCGAGAATTCCTCCGGTTATATTTTCCCCTATCCCTTCATTACAAACCGTGAAAAACGGTTGTGCTGAAATATTGGAGAATTGTGAAATTATAAAATCCCATTTGGGTAAAATGAAAATATCCCCTTTTGATGCATTATAGAAAGGATATAATACTCTGAATGTTTTCATTTCACGGTATGGGATAAATTTTATTTTGATCTTTTCTTTTTCTGTTTGGGAAACAGTTTGCCATTGCTTTAGAAATTCTTTTCGTGAAGATTGACCTAAAACTGTACTGTCTGTCAGAATATTGATTCTCGTAATGTTTGGAATAATGTGTTTTGCTAATTTATAGCAAGCGATAAAATCCCGCTTGCATTCGAATCCGGTAATATTGTTATATCCGGTAAGTATATCGCAGTTTAGGTAACTTACTCCTGAAAAAATAATAGGTACAATATGTGTAATCGGGTGATTGCTGGTGATCAGAGAAAAAGTAGCCTGGTCGTCTTCTATTAGAATCATGTGGGGTGGGTCGTAGGTATATTCATCTAATAAGCGGGATAACGTATCGATTTCTTGCCGGGCGTTCAGCATTTCACAATTCAGATAAAAATGTCTGATCTTTACCGAGAGATTGTGGTGAGAAAAAGCATCGTTTATCCCCTCTTTAATCTCTTTCCCCCAAGTATAAAGAGAATCGAATGAATGGATGACAAGAATGTTATAATCGGTTTGAGACTTGTTTTTATGACAACCGTTTATACCCAATACGGCTGTTTTAATAAAAATAGCAGCCATGATATTGAATGCTATGAAATGAATCCTTTTCATTCTTATTAATTGAAGATATACTTTGATACTCAAATGTGTTTGTCAACAATTATCTGCAATGTTTTGTCTGGAGGACGTTTCGGTATGGAGTACCGTTTTTTTGTATTTTTGCCAGTGTATTCATAGAAAACATAGGTCTGTTTTCGGTCTCGTTTTTTTGTAATGCAATGTCTCCCCTCCAATTCGAGGCTGCAATGCTTTTTGTTTGTCCCCATGAATTATTCAACAGATTCCCAAAGTTAAGAATATTAACATTAAGTTGCAATGTGTTTTTTATTTTTATGTGAAAATCTTGAGCAATTTTTAAGTCAAAACGATTTACCCGAAGTAAATGAGAGCAAAGTCCTCGGCATATTCCCTATTGTGTTTTCTCAAATAGGGATCTATACATTTATAGCGGCTAATGCTCCCATGAGATTTTTGGAGACGATGGGTTCAGCCATATAC
>NZ_CEWDCG010000064.1:0-14185 GCF_982436375.1 Coprobacter sp.
TAAAAAATAAGTTATGACAAAGAAAAAATGTATTGGAATACTGACTTCCGGAGGTGATGCTCCGGGAATGAATGCTGCAATTCGTGCAGTAACCCGTTCCGCCATATATAACGGATTCGATGTTAAAGCCATATACCGGGGATATAAAGGTCTGCTCACAGGAGAAATCGTCCCTTTTAAAACTCAAAACGTAAGTAATATCATACAACAAGGAGGTACGATATTAAAGACTGCGAGATGTAAAGAGTTCGAAACACCGGAAGGTCGTCAGTTGGCTTTTGACAATATTCAGAAAGAAGGTATCGATGCTCTGGTAACAATCGGAGGTGACGGAACTTTAACAGGTGCACGTATTTTTGCTACCGAACATAATTTCCCGATAATCGGGCTTCCGGGAACAATCGATAATGATCTGTTCGGTACGGATACGACAATCGGGTATGACACGGCACTAAACACGATTATGGACGCCGTCGACAAGATAAGAGACACCGCAACCTCCCACGAACGGCTGTTCTTCATAGAGGTTATGGGCCGTGATGCAGGTTTCCTTGCTTTAAACGGAGCTATCGCATCCGGAGCAGAAGCCGCCATAATTCCTGAAATTGCCACAGAAGTAGATCAATTGGAAGCTCTGATCAAAAACGGATTCCGAAAATCAAAAAACAGTAGCATAGTTCTTGTCGCAGAAAGCCCGAGCACAGGAGGAGCTATGCATTTGGCAGAACGTGTAAAGAACGAATATCCTCAATATGACGTCCGCGTAACCATTTTAGGCCACTTGCAGCGAGGCGGATCTCCGACAGCCAATGACCGGATTCTTGCCAGCCGCATGGGAGCTGCCGCTATCGATGCTCTTCTGGACGATCAACGCAATGTAATGATCGGTATTCGAGATGATCAAATCGAATATGTCCCGTTCAATAAAGCCATAAAAAACGACAAGCCTATAAATCGGGAACTGCTGAATACGTTGCGCATATTGTCAATTTAAAAATCGGTACGCGATAATCAGCAGAATAGCGATATTTTTTCTATAATTATTAAGAACCGTTTCAAAAAAATGATTATTTTTGAAACGGTTCTTATTTTAAACTATTGTTCGGAATAAACGCACTACCTTGGCATAGCCAGTCGAGTAAACCCGTTGTTTTCTCTCTCGGTTTGCAGTTTATTTTACACAAACTTTATACTTGCCTTCTATGAAAAAGACTACCTGTTTACTACGCTACGGCATTCTCTTTCTTCTTTTAACAGTTTCATCGCTTATCTGTGCACAAATTCCGGCCGGATATTATTATCAAGCACACGGCAAAACCGGTGCAGAGTTGAAAACCGCCTTGCATAACATCATAAAAGAGGCTTCTATGCTCAAATATGGAAGCGGAGAGGGCGCAACTTGGGAAGGTTTTTTCTATACCGATCAAAATCCCGACGGATCGGTTTTTGACATGTACTCCAATGAGACACGATATTTCAACGGATTCAACGGTATCGACGGAATGCATATAGAACATTCTCTGCCGAATAGTTGGTGGGGAGGTATTAAGAATAACGCCTATAAAGATTTATATCATCTTTATCCGGCAGATGCAACAATGAATATGTCGAAAAGCAACAACCCTTTAGGTGAAGTCTCCGGAACTCCTATCAGAGACAACGGATTGAGCAAAATGGGGAAAAACGGTTTCGGGAACACATACACAGGCAACTGCTTCGAACCAGCAGATATTTATAAAGGGGATTTCGCCCGTTCTTATTTCTACATTGCTACGGCATACGAAGACTATGCTTCTCTCTGGAATAGCCCGATGATGCAAAATAATACATGGCCTGTATGGCAGTCTTGGGCACTGCAACTACTGATGGAATGGAATAAAAATGATCTCAAAAGCACTCGGGAAGAAGAGAGAGCAGAAGCTGTTTACAAAATTCAGGGTAACCGTAATCCTTTTATAGATTATCCCGATTTAGTGGATTATATATGGGGAGACAAAACATCTACTCCCTACCCTTTTCCGGATGAAACAGAACCTTTTCTAATATCTCCGAGAAACAATAAAACATTAGATTTCGGCATTCTGCTACAAGGCGACAATAAAACTATCGATCTTGATATTCAAGGAAAGAATTTGACCGAGACCCTGAATCTTTATTGGAAAACCGGAGGAGAAAATTCCGGATTAAGCCTTTCTCAAGAATCGGTCACTGCAAATGAAGCTATAAATGGCAAAACGATTCATATCTGTTATATGCCTCAAACATCAGGAACGGGTATCGACACGTTAGTAATAAAAGGCGGCGGACTGGCAGACTCGGTAATCGTAAAAGTATCACGAGGTGCAACAGAAGATTTTATGGCACTCCCGGCTACAGAAACGACTTCTACACAATCTACATTGCGATGGATTCGCCACCCGCAAGCAACAGGCTACCGGATCGATCTTTATTCAGGAGACCAACAGGCCGGAGATCTGATTATATCATCCTATATCGAAGGAAGTAAAGGATACGACAAAGCCATCGAAATTTATAACGGCACAGGAAAAGACATCGATCTCTCGAAATACAGTTTACGGAAACAGACAAACGGGAGCGGAAGTTTCGGAACGGAACTTTCTCTAAAAAATGATGAGCATCCCATACTTGCCGACGGTGAAAACTTTTTGATTGTATCAGGGGACTGTACGAACGAAGCTCTAATAGGTAGGGCACAAATGATTGCTCCGGCAGAAAAAGAAAAATCTCTCATGTCATTTAACGGGGATGACGCAATCGGATTGTATCATAACGGTATCCAAATAGACGTTATCGGAGATGTAGATACGGGAAAAGGCGCAACCTGGGGAGTAAATGTTACTTATATGCGAAAAACGGAAGTAACTCATCCTACCACCGTATGCGATTGGTCGGAATGGGTAAATTTAGGTCAAGATGTTATTGACCGAACCGGAACTTTCACCATGCAGTTCGCTCCCGAAAGTCAGTATGTTTTCGAAAATAAAGAAGTCGGAGAACAAACGGAATATCAGGTTTCCAGCCTAATGCCCAACCACCGTTACACTTATCGTGTCACCGCACTGTCCGCACAAGGAGAGATTGAGGCTGTTAACACGATGGGTATTAAAACTTCTCCATTAGAGTCGCCAGAAGTATTGGATGCAACAGAAATAACAGAAAACTCTTTTGTCGCCAATTGGGATATAGTTCCCGGTGCTGAACATTACCTGATCGATCTGTACACCCTCATAGGAGATGAAGAAGTAGAAATATCTGAGACATTTACAAATGTAACAGACGGAAAACCCCTGCCCGAAGGCTGGACAGGAAACGCATCGGGACATTACGAGTCCAGTACAAATTCCAAAGAACCCAATTCATTAGCATTCAAACCGGAAAAAGGAGAAGAAGAATACATACAGACTTGTGACTATCCTGCACCTGTAACAGAACTCTCATTCTGGTACAAATTCGTTTCAGGAGGCATAGGTTCGACATTCAAAATAGAAAAGAAAAGCAATGGGATATGGAGTGAGATAGACATTATAGAATTTGTAAATAGCGCTCAAACAGCAAGCTACTCATTCACAAAAGATGAAAATATTACGGCATTCAGATTTACTTATCACAAAGAAAAAGGGAATTTTGCTCTTGATAATGTATCTGTAACATACGGAGGCACAAAGCCTGAATACATCGTACAAGATAAAATCGTAACAGGACTCAGTTGCAAATTCGAAAACCTGAAAAAAGATACAGAATACTATTATCAGGTTCGATCGGCAATCGGAGATATCCTTTCTGAACAATCGGAACGAGTAGCTGTAAAAACCTCCGGGAATACAGGTTCTATTGAGAAAAACGAACAGAACGGATTAATTTTTTGTTCAACAAATAGCGGCTTCAGAATTTTAGGGTTACAAGGAAACGAAACCGTTTCGGTATATACACCATCCGGAACGAGCATATTCGAAACCCGAGCAAACTCTGCCGTCATTGAGATTCCTGCCTCCTCACGAGGAATATATATCATCGGAATAAAGTCCTCGTCAGAATATAAGACGATGAAAGTTATTCGGTAACATCTCTAAAAACTCTTATATATCCGAATGTGTGAGAGACATTTTGTGTCAAAGAAGAAATAATATGGATTATTTTTTTTAAGTTTGCCATTAATGATAAAAGAGCTTTAAAAAATATGGGGGAGTCCAGTAATAATATAGAAATACAGGAAGATAATCTAATAGAGCAGGAGTTTCAAGCATTATTGACAGACTATTTGCATTCGAACCACCGAAAAAAGGTGGATATTATCGAACGGGCATTCCGATTTGCCAAAGATGCTCATCAAGGAATTCGACGACGTTCAGGCGAACCGTATATACTGCATCCGATTGCCGTAGCACGCATCGTGTGTCAAGAAATAGGATTAGGTTCTACATCTATTTGTTCGGCTCTTCTCCATGATGTCGTAGAAGACACGGAATATACGGTAGAAGATATAGAAAATCTGTTCGGGAAAAAGATTGCCATGATCGTAGCGGGACTGACGAAAATTTCCGGAGGGATTTTCGGTGACCAGGCTTCTGCTCAAGCAGAGAATTTCAGAAAACTGTTATTGACAATGTCCGAAGATATTCGGGTCATTTTGATAAAAATGGCAGACCGCTTGCATAATATGCGGACATTAGGATCTATGGCTCCCAGTAAACAATATAAAATTGCCGGAGAAACACTCTATATTTATGCACCGCTTGCCCATCGGTTGGGGTTATTTGCAATCAAAACAGAACTGGAAGATCTCAGTTTTAAATACGAACATCCGGATGCGTATAAAGAGATCAGTCAGAAAATCGCGGACAGCGAAATAAAACGTCAAGCTGCTTACGAGGATTTTTCAGCTCCTATTACAGAAAAATTACACGAAATGGGTGTAAAATTTGAGATGAAAGCCCGTGTAAAATCAGTCTATTCGATCTGGAATAAAATGCAAACCAAGAATATCCCGTTCGAAGAGGTATATGATCTTTTTGCCGTACGTATTATTTTTGATCCGGAACGGGAAGAAGACGAAAAAAAAGAGTGTTGGAACATATATTCCATTATAACCGACATTTACAAAGTACATCCGGAACGCATCCGCGATTGGGTGAGTCGTCCCAAGGCAAATGGCTACCGGGCATTGCACGTCACAGTCATGGGTCCTGACGGTAACTGGACAGAAGTGCAGATACGAAGCCGAAAAATGGACGAAATAGCAGAAAGAGGATTCGCTGCACATTGGAAATATAAAGTAGGAAATACAGATGAAGAATCGGAACTGGACATTTGGCTAAAAACGATTAAGGAGATTCTCGAAAACCCAGAGCCGAATGCTCTCGATTTTTTGGACACGATAAAATTAAACCTGTTTGCATCGGAAATTTTTGTATTTACCCCCAAAGGGGAATTGAAAACACTTCCTAAAGATGCCACAGCTCTCGATTTTGCATTTACATTGCACTCTGATATGGGTTACCATTGTATTGCAGCAAAGGTAAATCACAAGTTGGTGCCTCTATCCCAAAAACTCCAGAGTGGAGATCAAGTGGAAATACTGACGTCCAAAACCCAAACTCCAAAAGAAGAGTGGATACATTTCATTACTACGGCAAAGGCAAAAACCCGATTACAAGCAGCTTTGCGAAAAGACAAAAAACAAATTGCAGCCAAAGGAGAAAATATTTTCAATAATTTCCTTGAAGAAAACGGATTAGCCAAAAACGACTTAAGTATAGTCGATAAAATATTGAACCACTTCGGTATAGACAAAAAAGAAGAACTGTTTTATCAACTCGGAAGCAACAATATCTCCTTAGACGAATCGGTTAAGAAACTCTTTAAAAATAAGAGTCAAAACGTATTTATGAAATACTTGAAGATGCCGTTCGGGGGGAATAACAAATCTGCACCCGTTCCCGTAAAACCAGAATCGGTTGCAGCTCCAGACCGGAAAATAGACCGGAAAGCAACTTATATTTTACGAGACGACGGAAAAGAAAAGAACTATACCATCGCTCCTTGTTGCTGTCCTATTCCCGGAGATGACGTATTAGGATATATCAATGAAGACGAAACGGTTGTCGTACACAAACGCTCATGCCCTATCGCCATGAAGCTAAAAAGCAGTTTTGGTCCGCGACTTGTTTCTACACAATGGGACGAACGTATCGACGAATCTTTCCCCGCAACAATCGAAATTAAAGGAATCGACGGGGTCGGGGTTCTTAATCACATTACTAAAGTCATTTCGGAAGATCTGGCAATCAACATCCGGAACTTGTCCATCGAAAGTAACGACGGACTATTTACAGGTAAATTAGGCATCATGGTACATGACGTGCAAGATATAGAGAAACTATGTAACAATATAAAAAAAGTCAAGGAAGTCAAGTCGGCTGTTCGAGTTAAAAACATATAATCATTGCAGAATATGAAACGGGAAACTGTAAAATCATTTTTTGGTAAAACGCTTATATTTCAAATCTTGTTTTTTGTTGCAGCGCTTTTTCTGACAATATATTTCTTTCCTCGCGAAGAGAAATTCCGTTATCATTTCCAAGAAGGAAAACCCTGGAAATACGGTTTATTAACAGCTTCTTTCGACTTTTCTATTTACAAAAGTCAAGAACAGATAAAAAAAGAACAAGACAGTATTCTACAACAATTTCAACCTTTCTATGTCGAAAACGCATCGATCGGGAAACAACAAATCGCAAAATTTCAACAAGCGTACAAAAACGACTTGAAAGACCGATTACCTCATCATCTTTATAACTATACGATAACCGCTTTAGACAATATATATAAACAAGGGATCATTTCATCCGGAGAATATGATAAGCTACAAAAAGAACATATCGAGAACATCCGCATACTCAATAACAACATTGCCCGTGAATATCAGGTCAGTCAGTTACGCTCGCCTCGTACAGCTTATGAACAGATTATAAATAGTCTTCCGGACGAGGCAAGCAAAGACCTCTTACGCACCTGTAATCTCAATACCTACTTAGTCGAGAACATGGTTTTCGATAGTACTACGACAAAAAAAATAAGATACGAGCTTTTACAACGGATATCGGCATCCTCCGGTATCGTACAAGCCGGTGAAAGAATTATTGACCGGGGCGAAATCGTCTCTCCTCATACCTATCAGATTTTAAAATCATTGGAAACGGTAACCCTCAAGAAAAAAATCAATATGGACAGGAGAGAGACGACTCTGATCGGACAAGCTATCGTTATTACCTGTCTGTTCACTTTCTTTTATCTATTTTTAGCTCTTTTCCGTTCCCGGATTTTCAAAGATATAAGAAGTTTGGGATTCCTGATGTTGATGATCGTATGTGTAACCTTGGCAGCATACATGATGACGCAAACCAGACTACAAGGCATATATCTCGTCCCGTTTGCCATGTTACCGCTCACAGTCGTTACATTCCTCGATTCGCGAACAGCATTATATGCGCATCTGGTCACTGTCCTATTATGCGCATTCGCAGCACCGTTCCCATTAGAATTCATATTCTTGCAAATCATAGTGGGGATGACAGCAATAGACAGTCTCAGCGAATTAGTAAAAAGATCTCAATTGGTGCGTTGTGCTATACTCGTATTCATAGCTTACTGTGTAAGTTATGTAGGTTATACATTACTTACCGAAGGGGATTGGAGTAAACTCAATCCGAACATGTTCCTTTATTTTGGTATAAACGGAGTATTATTGCTATTTGCATATCTTCTGATTTATTTGCTCGAAAAGACATTCGGTTTCATTTCTAACGTTACCTTAGTAGAATTGTCCGACATTAATTCTCCGGTACTCAGGCAACTCTCTGAAATCTGTCCCGGAACATTCCAACACTCCATGCAGATTTCAAATTTGGCGGCCGAAGCAGCGAACAAAATAGGGGCAAATGCTCAATTGGTAAGAACCGGCGCTTTATACCATGATATAGGAAAACTTGCAAATCCGGCATTCTTTACAGAAAATCAATCTGGAGTAAATCCTCATCATAATCTCTCATACGAACAAAGTGCCCAAATTATCATACAACATGTGAAAGACGGGATCAAAATGGCAGACAAACTGATGCTTCCTCAAGCCATCAAAGATTTTATCAGCACACATCACGGAAAAAGTAAAACCAAATATTTTTATAATTCATATAAAAACGAATTTCCGGATTTCAAAATCAACGAAGACTCTTTTACTTATCCCGGACCGAATCCTTTTACTAAAGAAACAGGCATATTGATGATGGCGGATGCTGTCGAAGCAGCTTCCCGCAGTTTGAAAGAATATACCGAAGAGTCGATTTCAAAATTGGTAAACAATATTATAGATAGTCAGATTGCAGATGGTCTTTTCAAGAATACACCTTTAAGTTTCAGAGATGTGGAAACTATAAAAAACGTATTTATCGAGAAATTGAAAACAATGTATCATACACGCATCAGCTACCCTGAATTAAAAGAAGATCCGCATCGGAAGCCGGATCAAACCAAACAACAATAAGAGAATTTACCCAAAGGATAAAGTAAAAATAATAACTTGTAATTTCAAAAACACATTCCATATCAAATTTCTATCTTGACAGAATAAAAATAAAAAATATGTAGGTAGATAAAGAAAATTTGCGTAATATTGCACTGTCAAAATAAATTGAAGCAGAGATAGAATGAAACAGTTCCTGCAATATTGTTTTATATATACTACTATTACAACAACCACCCCTTAGGGGGTTTGAGTTGTCATATCCATCCTTTTGGTTCATAAATACCGATTATATGAACCTATTCCATTGAAAATAAATTTATAAATTTGACCTTGTTCCGTTAATCAATACCGCTTTTCTGTATAAAAACAGAAAAGATACATTGTGCCGGACAAAAAATAAAAAAGATATATTTACAACTGATGAAAGTATTAAAATTCGGAGGAACATCCGTAGGTTCCGTAGAAAGCATCAAAAACGTAAAGAAAATAGTAGAAGCCTGTGATGAACCGGTAATAGTAGTAGTGTCCGCTTTAGGTGGTATTACCGATAAACTGATAGAGACCGCTCGTTTAGCAGGAACTGGAGATAGTGAATATCTGACTCATTTTAAAGGAATTATCCACAGGCATCATAACGTTATCGACGGGATCGTTCCGGAAAAACGTAAACAAGAAGTGCTCCAAATCGTAAACGAATTATTAGACGAGCTCGGTAATATATTTCGGGGAGTATCGCTTATCAAAGACTTATCTGCCAAAACCCAAAATACCATAGTCAGTTACGGAGAACGGATATCATCCGTAATTGTCAGCCGAGTGATTAACGATGCCGTACATTATGATTCACGGGAATTTATTAAAACAGAAGTCCAGTTCAACAAAAATATAGTTGATTTTGATCTAACAAATGAACTGGTTAGGAAAACATTCAAAGAACTGCCGAAAGTCGCCTTAGTTCCGGGGTTTATCTCTTCCGATAAAAAAAATAACGATGTAACCAATCTCGGCAGAGGTGGTTCAGATTACACTGCAGCGATCCTCGCAGCGGCATTAGGAGCATCGCGTCTGGAAATATGGACGGATGTCGATGGGTTCATGACCGCCGATCCCCGAGTTATCAGCAACACTTATGTTATAGAACACCTGTCGTTTATCGAAGCGATGGAGTTATGTAATTTCGGGGCAAAAGTTATTTATCCTCCGACCATTTATCCGGTCTACCATAAAAATATACCTATCGTTATTAAAAACACTTTCAACCCGGAAGTTCAGGGAACATTAATAACTCAAGATTCCGCATCAGGCGAAGGAAAGGCAATTAAAGGAATATCGTCGATCAACGATACCTGCTTAATTACCGTTACCGGACTTGGAATGGTAGGTGTTATTGGTATTAACTACCGTATATTCAAGGCCCTTGCCAAATCAGGAGTAAGCGTATTTCTCGTATCTCAGGCATCCTCTGAGAATAACACTTCTTTCGCTGTAAAAAATGCAGATGCAGATTTGGCGGTAAAAGTTCTCACCGAAGAGTTTGCTCAAGAAATTGAAATGGGTGAGATCAGCGAAATCAGTGCAGAGAAAGATCTCGCCACAGTAGCCATTGTAGGTGAAAATATGAAACACACTCCGGGTATTGCCGGGAAACTCTTCAACACTTTAGGACGTAACGGTATCAATGTCATCGCATGTGCGCAAGGAGCTTCGGAAACAAATATTTCTTTTGTAATAGAACTAAACAGTTTGAGAAAAGCTCTAAACGTAATTCATGACTCGTTTTTCTTGTCTAACGTACAAGTTCTCAATCTATTTATCACCGGTATAGGATTAGTAGGAAAAGACTTGTTAGAACAAATACGCAAGCAGCAGCCCAATCTGCTCAAAGACAAATCACTCCGACTGAATATTGTCGGAGTGGCGAATTCAAAAAAATGCCTGTTCCGCCGGGAAGGCATTTCTCTCGACCATTATGAAGAAGAACTCAAGGCATCTCCGCTGTCGGCCAGTCCGGCAGCCATACGGGACGGTATCATTCAAATGAACATATTCAACTCGGTTTTTGTCGATTGTACTGCCAGCAATGAAATAGCAGGAATTTATAAAGATCTTCTTAATCATAATGTTTCTGTCGTTGCGGCTAATAAAATCGCCGCTTCATCGGCCTATGACAACTATGCGGAACTGAAAAGAATAGCACGCAAACGGGACGTCAAGTTTTTGTTCGAAACGAATGTCGGAGCAGGATTACCGATTATCAATACAATCAATAACCTGATCAATAGCGGGGATAAAATTCTGAAAATCGAAGCAGTAGTTTCTGGAACATTAAACTTTATCTTCAACGTTTTAAGTGAAGATATACCTTTAAGTAAAGCTATTCGGCTGGCTCAGGAATCAGGTTACAGCGAACCTGACCCCCGACTCGACTTAAACGGACAGGATGTGGTACGAAAACTTGTCATTTTGGCAAGAGAAGCAGGATATCGGGTAGAACAAAGCGATGTTGTAAAAAAACTGTTCATCCCCGAAGAATATTTTCAGGGCTCTCTGGATGACTTCTGGAAACAAATTCCTAAACTCGATGAAGAATTTGAAGAACGACGCAAAAAGCTGGTTTCTGAAAATAAGAGATACCGTTTTGTCGCAACTTTGGATGGAGGAAAAGTCGAAGTCGGGTTACAGGAAGTCGATAGCAAACATCCTTTTTATCAATTAGAAGGAAGCAATAACGTAATATTAATCACAACCGATCGTTACAAAGAATATCCGATGGTTATCAAAGGATACGGTGCTGGAGCTATGGTAACGGCAGCCGGTGTATTTGCCGATATTATCAGCATTGCCAACATTCGTTAGTAAAAAATATTATTATGAAGTATATAATCGTATTAGGCGACGGAATGGCTGATGAGCCAATCGCCGAATTGGGAAATAAAACACCTCTCCAAGCTGCCGACACTCCAATTATGGACTGGCTCGCTTCACATGGAAGGTGCGGTCGCTTAAATACTGTTCCCGAAGGATTCGAACCGGGAAGTGAAATCGCAAACATGTCGGTTCTCGGATATGATCTATATAAAGTTTTCGAAGGAAGGGGTTCTTTAGAAGCTGCCAGTATGGGAGTAGACATCGAACCGGGAGAGATGGCTATGCGCTGTAATCTGATCTGTATAGAAAACGGAGTTATAAAGAATCATTCGGCCGGACACATTTCCAATGAAGAAGCATCTGAATTGATCGATTATCTACAAAAAGAGCTGGGAGGAAATGATGTGAATTTTTTCCCGGGAGTTTCATACCGACATCTCCTTAAATTAAAAGGCGGAGACAAACGATTAAAATGTACACCTCCGCATGACGTTCCCGGAACTCCGGCAAACGAAGTGATGATAAAAGCTCTCGTCCCGGAAGCTCAGAAAACGGCAGACCGGTTGAACGAGCTTATCGTCAAATCCCAAGAACTATTATGTAATCATCCGGTAAATCTGAAAAGAAAAGCCGAAGGTAAAGATATGGCTAACAGTATATGGCCGTGGTCACCGGGCTACAAACCGCAAATGAAACCTATAACACAGCAATACGGCTTGCGTAACGGAGTAGTTATTTCAGCAGTCGATCTGATCAAAGGCATAGGTATTTACGCCGGATTGAGATCTATTGATGTAGAAGGGGCTACCGGATTATATGATACAAACTACGAGGGAAAAACCGAAGCTGCCATAGAAGCTTTGAAAGACAATGATTTTGTATATCTGCATATCGAAGCCAGTGACGAAGCCGGACATGAGGGAAACGCCTTACTAAAGAAAAAGACTGTAGAGTTTTTAGATCATCGGGTTTTAAAGCGACTGGTAGAAGCTTCTCAAGAAATGGATGAACCCTTGACTATCGCTCTATTGCCAGACCATCCTACCCCTTGTCGCATTCGCACCCACACCGCAGCCCCAGTTCCTTTTATAATTTACAAACCGGGAAAAGAACCCGACAATGTACAGACATACGATGAATTCAGTGTCGAGGAAGGATATTACGGGCTACTGAGTCAAGATGAATTTATTAAAGAATTATTCAAAAAAGATTGATCAAATGTATTATTACAGCACAAACAAACAGGCGGCTAAAGCAACTTTAGAGGAAGCGGTAATCAAAGGGTTAGCCTCCGACAAAGGTCTTTTTATGCCAGAAACTATAAAAAGGCTGCCCGATGCTTTTTACCACAATATCGGAGAAATGACTTTTCAAGAGATGTCATTTATCGTAGCAGAAGCTTTCTTCGGAGAAGATGTCGAAGCCGACATATTAAAGGAAATTGTTTATGATACACTGAATTTCGATACTCCTCTTGTTCACGTTCATGACAATATATACAGTTTAGAACTGTTTCACGGACCGACATTAGCATTTAAAGACGTCGGAGGACGTTTTATGGCACGCCTATTAGGGCATTTCATTCGCAAAAAAGGAGAAAAAGAGGTTAATGTTTTAGTTGCCACATCCGGAGATACGGGCAGTGCCGTAGCAAACGGATTCTTAGGAGTACCCGGCATACGAGTATTTGTCTTGTATCCCAAAGGAAAAGTCAGTGAAATACAAGAAAAACAGTTTACGACACTCGGCCAGAACATCACGGCTTTAGAAGTCGATGGGACATTCGATGATTGTCAATCTCTTGTGAAAGAAGCATTTATGGATAAAGAATTGAATAAGGCCCTATTGCTGACATCAGCCAATTCTATTAACGTTGCCCGCTTTCTACCGCAATCTTTTTACTATTTCTATGCTTATGCACAATTAGCCCGCATAGAAAAAAACAAAGATGTTGTCTTCTGTGTTCCCAGCGGTAATTTCGGAAATATAACAGCCGGATTATTCGCTAAAAGAATGGGGCTTCCGGTTAAACGATTTATTGCAGCAAACAACCGGAACGACATATTCTTACAATATCTCATTACCGGTAAATATGAACCTCGTCCTTCTATACCGACGATAGCCAATGCCATGGATGTCGGTAATCCCAGCAATTTCGCCAGGATATTGGATCTATACGAAAATTCCCATGAAGCTATCTGTAAAGAAATAAGCGGAGTCAGTTATACAGATGATCAGATACGCGAAACTCTTAGTGAAGTATATAAAAAGTATAATTACCTACTCGATCCTCACGGAACTTGCGGCTATCGTGCTTTAACAGAAAAGTTAGAAAATGGAGAAACCGGTATTTTCCTGGAAACAGCACACCCTGCCAAATTCTTGGAAACAGTGGAAGGAGTTATCAACACCCCTGTTAATATTCCGGATACCCTTTTAAAATTCATGCATGGGAAGAAAAAAAGTATCGAAATACCCGCCTCATTCATACCATTTAAACGATTGTTGCTCAATACAAAATAATTTATATAAACAGGTTATCAACAATTTGAAAGCAGTATGTTGATAACCTGTTTATTCATCTTTTCCATCATATCATTAAACCTTTCTCCCCAATTATTATCTAAATAAAATAAACTTCATTGGATAGCAAACATTCATACATAAAAACCTGTTCTTCTAATAAAACCCGATAATTCTATCGATATGAAAAATATAATAACAATTATAGTTTGCTTTCTAATGGGAATCGGAATGGCATCCCAATTGCATTCG
>NZ_CEWDCG010000065.1:0-14182 GCF_982436375.1 Coprobacter sp.
TTTTCCACATAAAATATTCCACTTTTTTGAGATTATTTTATTTTTTCCTTATTAAATCCCCAAAGAGAAAAAATTATATATAATGTATCTGAAAGAGACGAACCTTTTTTATATCCACTTTAATATATTATCTTCGACTGTGTCTTAGATACTCCCGCTCGACAAAATCAAATTTTATTTGTTTTTGCGCTTGACTTATTCGTATCTTTGTAAGTTAATTTTGATTTGACCAGCCAATATGACCGATAACTCAATATTTATAAAAGGAGCTCGGGTGAATAATCTCAAAAACATCGACATCGAGATACCCCGGGATAAACTGATCGTAATAACAGGACTCTCCGGTTCAGGAAAGTCGTCTTTGGCATTCGATACTTTATATGCAGAAGGACAACGCCGGTATGTCGAAAGCCTTTCTGCCTATGCACGGCAATTTTTAGGACGCATGAGCAAACCTGAGTGTGATTTCATAAAAGGAATCCCTCCGGCAATCGCAATAGAACAAAAAGTCAATACTCGAAATCCCCGTTCCACGGTAGGCACTTCCACCGAAATTTACGATTACCTACGGCTATTATATGCTCGTATAGGAAAAACAATTTCTCCAATATCTGGGAAAGAGGTCAAAAAACATCAGACAGAAGATATAATCAGATGTATGTCTAATTATTCGGAAGGAACACGGTTCTCCGTTCTCACAACATTGCATATTCCCAAAGGCCGAACCTTGGAAACGCAACTTGAGATTTTATTAAAAGAGGGATATAATCGTGTTGAATATAAGGGAAAAACCATTCGGATAGAAGAATTAGAACATACATCTAACATAGACACGTCATCTCTTTTCTTAATAATAGACAGAATGACTGTTTCCTCTGAAAAAAATACAATAAGCCGATTGACAGACTCTGCAGAAACCGCATTTTTTGAAGGAGGAGGTGAATGTATTCTTAAATTTTATACTGAAAAAGGTATAGAAGAACATACATTCTCAAAACGATTTGAAGCCGACGGTATCACTTTTGAAGAGCCGAACGATCTCATGTTCAGTTTCAACAGCCCTGTAGGAGCATGCCCGACTTGTGAAGGCTTCGGTAAGGTTATCGGCATCGACGAAAATTTAGTTATTCCCAATAAAGCGTTATCGGTATTTGACGATGCCGTCATGTGTTGGAAAGGAGAAAAAATGAGTGAATGGAAAAAGAATTTGATTCGTGTAGCCGAAGCTTCTCATTTTCCCATACATCGCCCTTATTATCAACTTACCGAACGAGAAAAGGAACTTTTGTGGAACGGGAATCATCTTTTCGGGGGAATTCACGATTTTTTCAAAATGCTTGAAGAAAATCAATACAAAATCCAATACAGAGTCATGCTCGCTCGATATCGAGGTAAAACTGTTTGTCCCGATTGCAAAGGGGGTCGGCTAAAACCTCAAGCACAATATGTAAAAATCGGAGGAAAATCTATTTCGGAATTGGTAGCTTTACCAATCACAGATCTAAAAATCTTTTTCGACACTTTGGCATTAGATGAACATGATAGCATTGTCGCCAAAAGATTGCTGACAGAAATAAAGAACAGAATAGGTTTTCTTGTAAATGTCGGACTGGGTTATCTGACATTGAATCGACTATCTTCTACTCTTTCAGGAGGAGAAAGTCAACGGATCAATCTTGCAACATCTTTAGGTAGCAGTCTTGTCGGATCTCTATATATTCTGGATGAACCCAGTATCGGATTACATTCCCGTGATACAACTTTACTTATAAAAGTATTAAGAGAACTGCAAGCTTTGGGAAATACCGTAATAGTCGTAGAACATGACGAAGAAATAATTCGTGCAGCAGATTATATCATCGACATAGGACCTAAAGCAGGACGTCTCGGCGGAGAGGTCGTTTATCAAGGAGACCTGTCGAAACTTGAAAAAGCTACAAAAAGCTATACGGTTCGGTATCTTACCGGTGAAGAAAAAATCGAAACGCCCGCCCACCGAAGGAAATGGAATAACTATATAAAAATAGAAGGAGCTGCACATAATAATCTCAAAGGGATAGATGTCATATTTCCTTTACATATAATGACAGTAGTTACCGGAGTCAGCGGTTCAGGAAAATCATCACTGGTCAGAGACGTATTTTTTAAATCTCTTTCCAGATTTTATGAAGAAGACGGAGAACAACCCGGTATATTCAACCGACTTTCCGGAGACATGCATTTGGTAAAACATATCGAATTTGTCGATCAAAATCCGATCGGTAAATCATCAAGATCTAATCCGGCAACATACCTGAAAGCTTTTGATGAAATCAGAAAATTATATGCCGACCAGCAGGCTGCTAAACAAATGGGATTTACCCCGGCATACTTTTCGTTCAACGTAGAAGGCGGACGCTGTGAAGAGTGTAAAGGCGACGGAACTATCACTGTTGAAATGCAATTTATGGCAGATATTACTCTTACATGTGAAAGTTGCCACGGGAAAAGATTTAAACAAGATATACTTGAAATCGAATATCGAGGAAAGAATATCAATGATGTATTGGAAATGACTATCAATCAGGCTATCGAATTTTTTTCGGAACAGCAAGGAAGTGCCGAGAAAAAAATCATCAAAAGACTGAAACCTCTACAAGATGTAGGATTAGGATATATTAAGCTCGGACAGGCTTCTTCGACCCTTTCGGGTGGAGAAAATCAACGGGTAAAGCTCGCTTATTTTTTGAGCAATGAAAAGCAAGAGCCTACGATATTCGTTTTTGACGAACCGACAACAGGATTACATTTTCATGATATAAAAACATTACTAAAAGCATTCGATTCTTTAATAGAAAAAGGGCATACGGTCGTAATTATCGAACACAATATGGACGTAATTAAATGTGCTGATTATGTCATAGACATGGGTCCTGAAGGAGGAGACAAAGGCGGTTTTCTTGTTTGTGCAGGAACTCCAGAAGATATTGCGTCTTGTGAAAAATCTTACACCGGGAAGTACTTAAAAGATAAATTATGATGATAAAGAAAATGCACTTGAAATTTCAAGTGCATTTTCTTTATCATCATAAATATTTTAAAATAACTTAGCAGGGTACTCTCCGGCAGCAACCAAAGCATTGATCTTATCTACAACAACCGGACGATCTAAAGCATAAGTTACACCAAACCATTTAGAAGGTGTATCCAAAACTTTAACTGTTGCGATTTTATTTTGAATCAAATGATTTACCATCAACGGAATAAAGTATTCAGCCTTAAGATTTTCTGCATTTTCTTTTAAGAACTGAACAAAATAATCTTCTGAATATTTAAAGTAATCGGGCGTAAATCCCCACATATTCATTGATACGGGAGCATTCTCGTCAACTTCTGTCCAGACATCTCCCTCTTTAAACATTACCTTTCCGTCACGCCGTTCTATTTGAGTCCGCTCTACAACAGAGGTCAGCTCATTTTTATCATTCATTTCGCAAACTCCCCGAGCAACAGAGCCACTTTCGGACAGAGTATTTCCGACACGATATCCTACCATACAATATTCATTCTGTTTTCCATCCAATTTAGACAAATAATCTGCAAGAATGGCAAAACTTTCACGGCCATAAAAATCATCTGCATTAATGACAGCAAATGGCTCTTTAATCACATCTTTCCCCATTAATACAGCATGATTAGTTCCCCACGGCTTCTCCCGGCCTTCAGGAAGAGAGAACCCATCAGGTAAATAATCTAATTCTTGAAATACTACCTCAACAGGTATTATATTCTCATATTTCTTTAAAATTTTTGTTCTGAAATCTTCTTCAAAAGAATGTCTGATTACAAAAACAACTTTCCCGAAGCCACCACGCACGGCATCAAAAATAGAATAATCCATGATAGTTTCGCCATTAGGACCAAGCCCGTCTAACTGCTTCAATCCGCCATAACGGCTACCCATTCCGGCAGCCAAAACAAATAGTGTAGGTTTCATAATTCACGTTAATTTAGTTGGTAAACGAATTACAAAAGTAATAATAATGCGTAAGAAATACACTTTTTTTATCAAATCTTTTATATTCCCCTATCGTAGCTTCAATTCTTAAACAGTTAACATTTTACGTGTTAAAGCTGTTAAATATAAACTTTTAAGTAGTAAAAATAACAAGAATGCTTTTTTTTGTATAGAAAATATATTTTATTTGCAACAAATCATCAACTAATTCATTCACTAAATAAAAAACAAGAGCCTATAGAAAAACATTACTCTTAAACCAACATACTACAAGGTAATGAATAATTTAGCATCACGAACAGACGAAGAACTGGTCGTACTTTATTCGAAGGGTAATAACGAGGCTTTTGACATTCTTCTGAACAGATACAAAAACCGTATTTATTCTTATATATATTATATAGTCAAAGACAGAGAATTGACCGAGGACATTTTTCAGGAAACCTTCGTAAAAGTAATCACGACTATCAAACAAGGACGCTATGTCGAAACCGGAAAATTTCCATCTTGGATTTCCCGCATAGCTCACAATTTAATTATTGATTATTATCGTCAGGAGAAAAGTGAAAATCATTTATCTAATGACGAAATGAATCCTGATGTATTCAATCGGAAAGAATTAAGCGAAGGTACGATAGAAGACTCATTGGTACATACACAAATCCAAGCAGATATTCGCAAACTGGTAGCTGCGCTTCCCGATAACCAAAAAGAGGTACTCATCATGCGTTATTATAAAAACATGAGCTTTAAAGAGATTGCAGACGCTACAAATGTAAGTATCAATACTGCTTTGGGACGAATGAGATATGCAATTTTAAATATGAGAAAAATGGCAGAGGATCATCACATCGAACTTTCTTTATAAAAAAATAGCATGTAAGGATAATAAAAACAGAGTAGGCACGTTTTAATAATAAACAAAATAAAAAACAGTGCCTATGAAAAAAAGCTCTACTCCTCGACTGCTTTCAGAGAAAGCTATTGCTCCGATATTAACACCTAAAAGTTCTACGGTCGAACTTCTTAAGCAATTTGCACGGTCATATACCTACGAAAGCAAATTGCCTCAAAATCTCGGAGGATATATTCTAAACTAAGAACCTGTCTAAATTTTCCAACAAAAAATATTATCAGGTTGTCTTTATGTTTTCTTCTGTTTTTTTTCTCGTTTTCTCTCGTCAGATCGCCCGCTATCATCCTCGTAAAAAACAGAAAAATATCATCAAAAGAAACCTACAAACCTGACCCGAGTAAAATTGAGACAGACTTTTAACCATTATCCTGTTTTTTGAAATATTCCTTTTCAAAAAACAGGATTTTAAGTTCTGATGATTGTCCGTTCATCCCCAAAGAAGCAAGATACTCTCAAAGCCTAAAGAAGTTTTAATGCTTGTTTAAATAGTTGTGTATCCAAAATTTCCAAGCTTGTTTTTCCGCTCCTGTACATCACCTAACTCGCTACATTCATTAAGCTCTTAGAGAAAATCTTTTATTTTTTGTTCATAAATCCAAATCCTATCCGTATCTTTGTATATAATCTGATTTTACAAGATATGACACATAAAATAGCACCGTCCCTCTTATCCGCTGATTTCGGCAATCTGCAGGCAGCTATAGAGATGGTAAACCAAAGTGAAGCAGATTGGTTACATCTGGATATAATGGACGGCGTATTCGTACCGAATATTTCATTCGGATTTCCGGTTTTGAAATATGTAAAAGAAATCAGTACAAAACCTTTAGATGTTCATCTTATGATCACCGACCCCATTAAATTCATCAAGGAGATCAAAGAGATTGGTGCTTATATGATGAATGTGCATTATGAGACTTGCGTACACTTGCACCGTACTGTAGAACAGATAAAAGAAAACGGGATGAAAGCCGGTGTTACACTAAATCCCCACACTCCCGTTTCTTTATTGGAAGATATTGTTTCGGATGTTGATATGGTACTTATCATGTCTGTAAATCCGGGATTCGGAGGACAGAAATTTATAGAACATTCCACTGAAAAAATCTCAGTTTTAAAAGAGATGATTTTACGGAAGAATGCTAATACGCTCATTGAGGTTGACGGCGGCATTAATTTAGACACCGGTAAAAAAGTTTTGACAGCCGGAGCAGATATTCTTGTTGCAGGAAATGCAATATTCAGTACTCCAGATCCTATGCAAATGATAGCAAAGCTTAAAGCATTATAAAAATCGATATAATACCGGAGACAGGAACTCTGATAAATTACCTCAACAACATTCTTTGTTAATCTCATTCTAATCCATATTTGAAACACACAATTCTTTATTTGTCATTTCCTGTACTCCCGTATATATCGCAAAAACAAGCCCGACATAAAAATAGCATGAAAAATTCCTTTTTTCCAATCGAAGAAGCTCCGTTTTTACGCATACTGCTTCCGTTCATAGCAGGAATTTTATTACAACATTTTTTACCTTTCCTCCATGCGATCTATATATTTTCGCTTTTAGGAATCATATTTATCATTAAATACTACAATTCGTCAAAGTTCCCGTCAAAAAGATTTATAAACCGGCACTATTTCGGTATAGCCATATTTTTTTTCCTCATATCCATAGGAATTGCAACATTATTTATAAAACAAAAAAGCGAAACGGGACATTATTCTCCCAACTATAAATATGCTATTGCAACCATCACCAATTGTAAAGAAACACAACGTTCGATTTGCTGCGAAACAGAAATAAAAGAATGGATTCAACAAAACGGACAAACGATACGTGACAATCAAAAAGCCATTCTATATTTTAAGCCGGATGACCTTTCTCGTTCCTTAATAAAAGATAATGTAATCATATTCAAACCAAAACTCATACCCATTGTCAATTCTAAAAATCCCGAAAGTTTCGATTATGCATCTTATATGAAATACAAGGGGATTTTATACACACAATATTTAAACACACAAGATTGGAAACGGTTAGGCTACAAACAAGACAAATCTATCAAAGGTATTGCTCAAGAATTGCAAGATTCAGCATTAGAAAAACTGAAAAGAGATAATTTTTCGGAAACTTCTTATGCTATACTGAGTGCTCTACTATTAGGAAATACAAAAGAAATCACTCCAGAAATCCGTAATACGTTTTCTACAAGTGGACTTGCTCATATACTGGCTGTCAGCGGACTACATACCGGTATTATATGGTCATTGTTATACGTACTTCTTACACCGCTTGTATGGATAAAAATGTCAAAATTACGACCAATACTTACACTTATCTTTTTATGGATATACGCATTTTTAACCGGATTATCTCCATCTGCTACCAGAGCAACAATCATGATCAGTTTCATATTATTCGGACAAATTCTCGATCGTAAGGGAACATCCATGAATAATCTTTTTGCAGCAGCATTTTTCATGTTGTTATACAACCCGTATTATTTATTTAATGTCAGTTTTCAACTAAGTTTCATCTCGGTATTCTCAATTCTTTATATTTATCCGGTTCTTTATGACCTGATAAGCCCTTCTTCGAAATGGAAATCATATATAATATCGATATTTTGTGTCTCTGCCGCAGCGCAAATAGGAACATTGCCGTTAACCGTATATTACTTTCACGAATTACCTCTACTTTCTTTACCAACAAATCTAATTATTATTCCACTCCTCCCATTTGTCTTAGGAGGCGGGATACTTGTCTTAATATTGAATTATTTTGAGATACCTGCAACTTTTCTAGTAAACGGATTAGACCAAATTCTCATATATATAGAACACCTGACTAAAATAATTTCTACACTTAATTTCTCTTCTATCAAGAATATCTGGATAGAATCTCATTATGTTTTGTTTCTATTCGTTACAGTTTTCACTCTTGTCTGGTCTTACCGATCACGACGCAGCGACATTCTGATTTTTACTCTTTCATTCACAGTGTTGTTTCTAACGGCAGACACCTTTTACAAAAGTCATCCTATTCAAAACGCATGGGTCGTTTACCATGATAATCACAACACAACAATTAATTTCATTGATAACGGAACTAATTATATTCTTCATTCAAATCCTGAAAAACAAGATTCGACGATAGAAAAAAAAGCCCGCAATTTCTGGATGAAAAACAGAATAGAAAATATTATACACATAAAAGACAATAGCGATCTTCAAAATCTGATAATCCGTCAGCCTTTCATATATTTTAAAGGCAATAAAATACTGTTACTAAACTCAGGATATTGGAAAAACAAAAAAAGTACTTATCTTCTTCCTATCGATTATGCTATTATCAGTAAAGGCTTTTCAGGAAAACTGTCAGATATTGCCGAGTTATTCAACATACAGACCGTTATACTTTGTTCAGATCTCAATTACTTCAAACATCAAGCATTACAAAAAGAAGCCGATCAATTGGGCATATTTTGTTATTCAATAAAAAAATCCGGAGCATGGATATTCAATACAGATACACAGCTTAGAATTCCATCGATAACCTCAGATTGAACTGCCTCATAGTAAGATAATTAGGGACAGCACTTTGATGATTATAAATATCAGTCACCCAATAATAAGAATTCACATTACTTATATCCAACAAGTTAAAGACATCCAATCCAATCCAAATACTCTTAAAATAGCGAAAAAATCCTCGTTTCATTAATCGGTCTTCTCCTCCGACCAACAAACGGGAAGCCCCTATATCGACCCTACGATAGGGTGTCGTACGAAAGTATCCGGCCTGACGTCCCAACCGAGGAGCACCGACAGGTAATCCGTCCGACCAAATTGCACGCAAACTAAATTTATATTTTGGGAAACGGGGTACATAATCTTGAAAAAACAGTGCTACGCTATACCTCTGTTCTGTCGGGCGAGGAACTTTTATCCCTCCTATCGTTTCTTGCGTTCTCATCAATGAGAAACTTAGCCAAGAATCCGTTCCGGGAACAAATTGTCCGAAAAGCTTCAAATCCAATCCGGCAGCATACCCTTTCGATTCATTTCGTCCCGAATACCAGATACGAACATTATCTACTTCGTAAGGTATTAAATTATCCAGTTTTTTATAATATAACTCTGCTGTAAACTTAAATGGTCTGTTCACCGCCCTAAAGGAATAATCGCTACCTAATACAAAATGAATAGATCTTTGAGATTTAATAGAACGATTCAAACGCACTACATAATTTTCTCCGGTACGTACTGTATCTCTCAACTCTTTATAAAAAGGAGCTTGATAATAAAGACCTGTCGCAAACCTGAATGTCAACCGATCATTAAAGTTCGGAATGTAACCGACCGAAGCTCTCGGACTCAGAATAAACTCTTTATTAAATCCCCAATAAGAGCCACGTATACCTCCGGTAAATGTATAAAAGCCAGACTTAGCCCGTAATTTATAGGTATCTTGCGCATAAAACGAGAAACGATTGCTTTGCATATTCTGGTAAGAACTAAGACTGGAAACAAGATCGATTCCATTACCCGTATGCGGTAAAGAATATCCGGCAGAGTCACGCAGTTCCCATTCACGTACCCTGTCCTTAATTATTTCATGTTGAAAATTAACGCCATATTTCAATTCATTTTTGCCGAAACGAGTAGCTCCTTTAGCAGCTATTGCAAAAACCGAAGCATTCAAGCGATTTCGAGCATGCTCATGATAAGTTCCATACCCCAATGTCCCGGAAGTTTGCGGAACTCCACCATTATTCGCCATATCCAATTCATCAAGCCAATATTCTCCGGTAATATCATAAGTTACGATCTCATTTGTTGCAAAAGCCGAAGCCAGCAACGATAATGCGGTATATTTCGACACACCGTAATTTAAGGAAAGAGCACCGAAAAATGTCTGAAACTTATCTTTCTCCTGCCCATCAAAATAGACCTTAAACTGTGATGCTGAAGTATAAGTTCCGTATTTTGTCGTACGCTCTTGCGGAGTAAAATTATAGATATTATTAGATATATTTCCCAAAAGAGAGATATTCCAATTCGGAGAAAATTTATATGTCAAATAAGTTTGGTAATCAAAAAACGAAGGATCATACTCTCCTTTCGTATCTAAAGAACTCAATAATGTTGAATTAGTTTTATACCGGAAACCGTGTAATTGGGAAAACCTTTTCGTACTATGTCCGATCATGGCACTAGCACCTAAAAAACTGGCAGATACAGCTCCCTCAAAAGCTTCAGGCTGTTTATAGGTAATATCCAATACTGATGACATTTTATCACCATATTCTGCGGAATAACCTCCGGAAGAAAAACCGATACTACCGACCATATCCGGATTAATAAAACTTAACCCCTCTTGCTGACCTGAACGCACGAGCAAAGGCCGATATATCTCTATTCCGTTTACATAAACAATATTTTCATCGAAATTTCCTCCTCGTACTGAATATTGAGAACTAAGCTCATTACTGGAATTAACCCCAGCTAAGGTCGAAAGCATACTCTCAATGCTTCCTCCCGATGCATCCGGCATCAATCTTAAATCTTTGGCATCTATTTTCTGGAGAGTACTAGTCTGTTTTCTTATTTCCGTCACAACCACCTCTCCCAATTTTTTATCCTTAGTATAAAGCCTCATATTTAACACCACATTACCTTGCGGTGCTGCCAAGACCCTTTTTTCGGTTCGATAACCTAAACAAGAAAAAATAATCTCTATCGAATCTTGAGAAGCGACCGTCAACTCATATTCTCCTTTTAAATCGGTTAATGTTCCCTGTGTAGTTCCCCCTATACGTACATTGACTAACTCTAACCCTTGATTATCTGCATCGATCACTTTCCCGGAAATTTTTATACGAGATTGTGCTAATACAGTAGATCCGATAAAAAGAAATATAAAGAATATATATAGCTTTATTTTCATGAATTTCATTTTCAAAAGAATCTTTCTTTTCAGATATATAACGTAAAAAACATGATTTACGTATATTTACGTTTTCAAGATGTGCAAATTTACATCTTTTTATGGGGCTTTTACCACAATATAGTATCTTTGTACAGAAACATTCAACATTTACTTTATGGAAAATCTGAAAGAACTGCTTAAAAACAGACGCAGTATTCGCAAATATACCGAAGATTCCATTTCTCCGGAAAATGTAAAAGAAATACTTGAAGCAGCTTTAATGTCGCCGACGTCTAAACGGTCTCTTTGTTGGGAATTCGTCGTGATCGAGAATCCTGAACAATTAGAAAAACTTTCTCACTGTAAAGCTCAAGGAGCAAAACCTATTGCCGGCGCAAAATTGGCTATTGTTATTCTTGCTGATCCGTCAAAAAGCGATGTATGGATCGAAGATGCATCCATTGCGGCAATCCTAATCCAACTACAAGCTGAAGATCTCGGTCTAGGCAGTTGTTGGATACAAATACGAAACCGACTGACAGAAAACGGACAATCTGCTGAAGATTATGTCCGTGAAATGTTGGGAATCCCATACGGAATGGAAGTTTTGTCCATTATCACTCTGGGTCACAAAAATGAAGAAAAAAAGCCTTTTGATCCGGATAAGGCTCAATGGGAAAAGGTTCACATAGGACATTGGTAACATAAAAAGATAAATATGAAAAAAATAATATTTATCGGAGCTGGTAACCTCGCTACACAATTGTCGTCAGCAATGAAAGAACAAGGTTACGATATAATCCAGATATATAGTAAAAGCCTCAAAAATGCAAAAATATTGGGGTCATCCTTATCTTGTGACTACACCGATGACCTCAATCAAATAAAAGATACGGCAGATCTTTATATTTTTTCAATAAAAGATACGGCATTACAGGAATGCATCCGATCTATCAAACCGAATAAAGCTCTTTGGGTACATACAGCCGGAAGCATACCGATGTCCGTATTCGAGCCACATGCAAAAAGGTACGGAGTATTCTACCCGCTACAAACTTTCAGTAAAAATAAAAAGGTAAATTTCTCAAATATTCCGTTTTTTGTCGAAGCTAATTCAGAGAAAGATGCTACGTTATTAACCGATATGGCTTTAAAAATTTCACAAGATGTAAGAGTCATATCTTCAGAGCAGCGAAAATACATTCACCTAGCTGCCGTATTTGCATGTAATTTCACAAACCACATGTATGCAATATCCGAGAAATTACTAAAAGAGCACGGATTACCTTTTGACATTCTGCAACCGCTTATCCAAGAAACATCTGATAAAATAAAAAAAATATCTCCAGTAACAGCTCAAACCGGTCCTGCTGTAAGATACGACGAGAATGTAATGAACAAACAATTATCTCTGTTAGAAGACGACCAATTAAAAGAAATCTACCGATTATTGAGTAAAAATATTCACGCTTTTGCAATAAACATTTCTCATGAGCAAAATAAATTATGACTTATCTCGAATAAAAGCATTCGCATTTGATGTAGATGGTGTTCTTTCTTCAGATATGGTGCCTCTGCATCCCAACGGAGAACCGATGCGTATGGTAAATATAAAAGACGGATATGCTATACAATTGGCCGTCCGTTTAGGTTACAATATAGCAATTATCACAGGAGGACGTACCCAAGCCGTTCATGAACGGTTCTCCGCATTGGGAGTCAAACATATCTTTATGGGTGCAAAAATCAAAACCGAAGCATACTATCAATGGATTGAATCTTCAAACCTAAAACCGGAAGAGATACTGTACATGGGTGACGATATTCCGGATTATGAAGTCATGCAACTGGTAGGCCTACCTACTTGCCCCGCTGACGCTGCACCTGAAATTAAAGCGATATCAACTTATATATCCCCCAAAAAAGGAGGATGCGGATGTGGACGGGATGTCATAGAAGAGGTACTGAAAGCACAGGGAAAATGGATGGCTGATGAAGCTTTCGGTTGGTAAATACAAAACAAAATAAATAAAAAGTTTTATAAAATGCTGAGTCATATACAAAAGTACGATATTCTGCTGGCAAGCAATTCACCAAGACGTCGGGAATTACTGAGCGGATTAGGAATCGAATACCAAGTAACCGCCCTCCCCAATATAGACGAATCATATCCGGAAACATTACAAGGTGAAGAAATTCCCCAATATATTGCTACGGTAAAAGCCGAAGCTTACAAACCGGAAATGTCCGATAAAACCCTATTGATCACCGCAGATACAATCGTATGGTTGAACGGTAAGGTTTTCGGGAAACCGAAAGACAAAGACGATGCGAAAAATATGCTACGTACTTTATCGGGAAATATTCACACGGTGATTACCGGTGTTTGCATCACTACACAGGAAAAACAAATTTCTTTTGCTGTTTCTACCGATGTATCATTTGCAACTCTCGATGAAGAAGAAATCGATTTTTATGTAGAAAATTATGCTCCGCTCGATAAAGCCGGTGCATACGGAATACAGGAGTGGATCGGATTTGTAGGAGTAAACGGCATTAACGGTTCTTACTTTAACGTTATGGGATTACCCATACATCGACTATATCAAGAACTCAAACATTTTTAATTGCAAAATATCTTGTAATTAAAAATCAGTATTATTCTTATATCAAAAAGATCCGCTTTACAAATTTTCGGTTATGGAACAAAAGAAACAACAATATATAATAGATAAACAAAGCCTGGAGAAAGCCAAAGCCTTGTTTGAAACAAGTGATATAAATAACATTGAGGTAGGTACAACTAAAGGATTATGCCAGATACATGAGTATTTATTCTGCGATCTATACAACTTTGCCGGAAAGGTACGTACTCAAAACATTACTAAAGGAGGCTTTCGTTTTGCAAATTCAATGTTTCTCGACGTAATACTTCCTGTAATAGAAAAATGCCGGAAACAACTTTTGAGGAAATCACAGCTAAGTATGTAGAAATGAATATTGCTCATCCATTTATGGAAGGCAACGGGCGCTCTACAAGAATATGGCTTGATCTAATTCTGAAAAAGAATCTTGGAAAAGTTGTTGATTGGCGCATGGTTGATAAAGATCTATATCTGCAAGCAATGGGACGCAGCCCAATCAATGATCTGGAACTCCGTTTTCTTTTGCAACCGGCACTAACCGAAAAAGTCGATGATAGAGAAGTGATATTTAAAGGGATAGAACAATCGTATTATTACGAAGGATATAGCAAGGACAAAATTTAAATTTTAAAATAAACATGGAAATACTTTTCATCTCTTCTATTGTATTTACAATTAATGAA
>NZ_CEWDCG010000066.1:0-13979 GCF_982436375.1 Coprobacter sp.
TGCGGAAGCTTTGGCGTATTTGAAAAAATTTGATGGTGACGATGCATTTCTGTCTCCGAATATTGAAGCTATGATCGGTAATTGTTATGCCAATATGGACCAATATGATGATGCAATCAAGGCCTTTGAAAAGGCTGCAAAAAAGGCGGATAATGAAATGGCTTCACCTATATTTTTACAAAAAGCCGCTACCGTAGCAGAAAAGATGGGAAATTATAAGAAAGCTCTGGATTTTTATCAGAAGATCAAAGATGAATACTCACAATCTATGATCGGTCGTGATATTGATAAATATATAGAAAGAGCTAAAGCTCATGTAAAATAAACCTGAATCATATATTATAAATGAAAAGCCGCCTTTTTCGGGTGGCTTTTTTTAACAAGTTGAATATATAAATAAAAATTTTGAAGATATATGGCGACAGCTTATCAAAATTTATCCTCTTATGATCCGGCTACAGTCCCTGATGCAAGTAATATGCGAGTAGCGATCGTTTGTGCTGAATGGAATGCGAATATTACCGAGAAACTTCTTGAGGGAGCTTGTAATACGCTTGAGAAGCATGGTGTGAAAAGCGACAATATATTTGTCGGTCGTGTGCCCGGGACATTTGAACTGACTTTTGGTGCTCAACGTATGGCTTCTTTTTATCATCCGGATGCCGTAATTGTATTGGGATGTGTCGTACAGGGAGATACCCCTCATTTTGATTATGTGTGTCAGGGAGTGACATCGGGTATAACTCATTTAAATGAGGTATTGGATATTCCCGTGATTTTCGGAGTGTTGACTACCGGAAATATGCAGCAGGCAATAGACCGTTCAGGAGGAAAATATGGGAATAAAGGAGATGAAGCAGCAATAACAGCAATAAAAATGCATGCTTTTGCTTGCAGATTAAAATAATTTGATTACCTTTGCTCCGCAATTAAGAAAAGGGGCGAATACCAGAGTGGCCAAATGGGGCAGACTGTAAATCTGCTGTCTTACGACTTCGGTGGTTCGAATCCATCTTCGCCCACCTTTTTAGATTGTATAAATGCGGGAATAGCTCAGTTGATAGAGCATTAGCCTTCCAAGCTGAGGGTCGCGGGTTTGAGTCCCGTTTCCCGCTCACAAGAAAAGCCGGTCGAAATATTTCGACCGGCTTTTCTTGTATTGCATTTGTGCAAATCTGATTTAATGGTGGTATTCTCGGTTGATGATATCGGGGTACAAAAAAAGACGATTCGAAGAACCGTCTTTTGTTTTTCTTAATCTTGATTATATTGCTTATTCAGCAGGATGAATAGCTCCGGTCGGACAAGCGTCAGCACAAGTTCCGCAATCTGCGCAAATTGATGGGTCGATTTTGTAGATATCGCCTTCAGAGATAGCTTCTACCGGACATTCGCTGATGCAAGTTCCGCAAGCAATACAATCGTCACTAATAACGTAAGCCATTGTTTCTAAGTTTTAATTGATGAATTAGTACTAATTATGTCCTGCAAAAGTAGTAGTTTTATCGGTTCATTCAAATAAAAAAGAACTTTTTTATTTTGGCATTCACTGACAGGTGTTGCCAAAATGTTATCTTTGCAGGCAATAAGAGGAACTTTGCACCGTTTAATGTATGTATTAAAAGAAACACGATTGAGAAAGACGATACTTTTGTTTTTGATGTCATTAATGGCTGTTTCAGGGATTGCACAGAAACGTAAATTGGAAAGATTGCCTTATATTGACCAGCGGAGGATACATTTCGGATTCTCGGTGGGATTGCATACGCAAGATTTAGGATTTACTCATACCGGATATACGACTGAAGCGGGAGAAACCTGGTATGCCGAAGTCCCCTCTTTCTCTCCCGGTTTTAATGTCGGGCTGGTTAGCGACCTTTATCTTTGTAAATATCTTAACCTTCGCTTTTGTCCCACCATGTATTTTGGAAATAAGACGGTCGAATTTCGGGAAGATCATACAGATGAACGTCGTACTGTAGACTTGAAGTCGAATTATATTATGATACCGATAGATCTAAAATATAGTGCAAAACGGCTGAATAATTATTGTCCTTATATTACTGCAGGAGTTGCTGGGGCTTTTGATATTTCAAAAAAGAAAAATGAACTGTTGAAGCTTAAGACTTATGATACCTATTTGCAAGTAGGATTGGGATGTGATATTTACCTGCCTTTTTTTAAATTGATTCCGGAACTTAAATTTTGTTTCGGTCTTGGCGATATTTTACAGCATAAGCGTCCTGACCTGCGCGATCCTTTAGATTATAAATATACACAAGCGATTAAACGGACATCTTCTAATATGGTCGTGCTTACATTCTATTTCGAATAAAGTCTTTTTTGGGGCTCGTTCTCAATTCGGAAGTGGAATTTTTTTGTATTTGAGATTCAACGTCGTGTTAAATATATAGATTTAACATTTCTCTTCTTGTATAATCGAACAATATGTTATATTTTTGCACCATAAATATCGCGGGGTGGAGCAGTGGTAGCTCGTTGGGCTCATAACCCAAAGGTCGTCAGTTCGAGTCTGGCTCCCGCAACTAAGTTTAAGAGCGCTAAGTGGTTGGCGTTCTTTTTTTGTTTTATTGGGGGCGGTTTGTCCTGATTTTTAAGGCAGGAAGTATTAGAAATAAAAAATATCCGAATTTTAAAGTCCGGATATTTTTTTTAGTCGTATAATGGAAATACGAAAATTCAAGAGTTTAGAATCGAGGTCGGGCTTCTTTTACTACCATCGTGCGATTGTCATACTGTGCGCCATTAAGTTCTTTAATTGTGTTTGCTGCTTGCATGTCATCTGGCATTTCTGCAAAAGCAAAACCTTTGGAACGACCGGTTTCGCGATCTTTAATTAATTTTACAGAGTTAACTGTACCATACTCTTCCAAAACTTGGATTAAATCTGACTCCTTAACGTTATAGCTAAGGTTACCAATGTAAATATTCATAAGAATGAAATAAAAATAAATAATAAAAAATTGAAACAACGAGGTTTGGGGAAAGATCTTGACCGACGATAAAAAAATACTCAACGGTTTGCGTTTGAGAAAATCCTCATAGAAGAGTAAGAGCGATATAAACTCTCTTTGTTTGTATTGCAAATAACGATATAATAATCGATATATCTACTATGTTATCTTTATTTTCTTCGTAATTTAAATATTTAGCTTTTTATTTTACGCATTTTACCATTCCCATATAGTTGGAGATAGTAATATTCAGTTTATACCGATACGATTTTCCCTAATTCGACATACCAGATATAACCTTTTACTTGGGAGAATCCCATTTCTTTTATGAGGGATATATACCGGATCACTTGTTTATGATAGCTTTTTTTCTGAATATTCCCGAATTTATAGTCGATTACAGAAACTTCTTCTCCGGAAATGACTACCCGATCCGGACGGAGGAATGTCCCTTTTTGCTGTAAAATCTCCGTTTCGTTGATAATTTGTGTATCGGGAGAAAACCATGGCGCAACTTCAGGTTGATCTAACCATGTTTTTAATTTTTTTTCTAAGACGACTCCTTCTTCATGGCTGAGTTGCCCGTTAAATATATATGGTAAAACGGCGTTGTGAATATCTTCTGCATAGCGGACGTTGCTGAGAATTTCGTGCATGAGATTGCCGTGTTGCCGTTCGTGACTGTCTCCGAAATAGCCTTTCCCATGTAGTCGTAGTTGAAGACGTTTGTCGGGATCGGCAGACCGATATTCGGGCATTGTTTTAATTTTCTGTTTTTCTTTTGCTGTTTGTAGATTTTCCCATGTCTCTCCGGCTTCATAACAGTTCTTTTCAGGATCATAATAGGCAGATAAATCGATTATCGGTTTGTCTTTTTCCTCCGGACAGTTTATTTCATTTTCGGGATTGACACAATAATATAGCAATCGGGAAAGAGAGCCGAAAGTCCCTTCTTTCTTAGGTTTCGGAGTAAAGAGCAACAGTTCGTCTTCCGCCCGGGTAAAAGCTACATATGCAATGTTGAGATTGTCGATGTAGGCGTGCATCTTTTCGTTGAAGTATGCATCGGCATAAAGGCTTTTTTTCAAGATCGATCCATAACGTATCGGGACGAGAGGAATGTCATCCAGAGGTTCTTTTTGGTTGCACCAAAGTATGTTTTCATGATGCGGGTTGTGATCGATTTCCCAATCGCAGAACGGGATGATAACGGCTTTGAATTCCAATCCTTTCGATTTATGGATCGTCATGATACGAATTGCATTTTGGGAGTCGGGTGTTGTTATGGTTTTCTTTATCCCTTGTTCGTTCCACCATTGTAAAAAAGAGGCGGGATCGGCCGAGTGATTTGTTGTATAGTCGAGTACGATATCCTGGAATGCCTGAATGAATATACTTTCATTTCGTTCTCCGGAGGGAGGAAACAAACTGATAATTTTTTCGCACATTTCGAATAATGGCGTGTTTCTCAATTGTTCGAGTTCCCTGACGATTTCAGGATCGAAATGATGCGATAATTCTTTCTCCTTTTCTGCAAAATAAGAGGCGAGAGCTGTTTCCGGAGGGAGATTCCGGTGCGTTGTCGAATATTCATATACGGCAAGTATCCGGTTTATTTCCGTCTCTGGATTTTGCAGGTAGTTTAAAATACCGATTACCAGTTTGACAATCGGGGCATTGTGGATGAAAAGAGCTTCGTCCGAAATAATATCGAAGCGATATGTAGAATCGTTATTCTCGGCTTTGGCTTTTAAAAGACAATCTGCAACAAGGCTGCCTTCAGCTTTGCTTCTGACCAGAATGGCAATGTCCTTTAACGAGATATTTTTATCTTGAAGTTCTTTTAAGGTTTGCGGAAGTAGTTCTGTCGCCCGATTTTTCCAATCTATTTTTTCTCCTTCTTCCGTCTCGGTTTCCAAGAACATTACTTTTACATGGCCTTTTTTTTCTTTATTTTTAGGGGATATATGTTGGTATATATCTTGGTATGCTTTCCCGATCTTCTCGGCATATTCGGAGTCGATGTGTACATTGGCGGGAGTATCGGCTATTTCTTTTTGTAAAGATTCTTGAAGTAAGAATGATGCTTTCCTGAAAAACGAATTGTTGAACTGTATGACATTTATACAACTTCGCCAGTTCGTCTCCAATACATGGTCGTTCAGTTCTTCCGGCTTCTTGAATTGGTTGCCCAGTTCGTCATTCAGCAGTTTCCAGTCTGAATTTCTCCATCGATAAATACTTTGTTTTACATCCCCCACGATGAGGTTACGGCCGCCTTTATCATTACTCTCCTTAATCAACGGAAAGAAATTATTCCACTGCATCCGCGAGGTGTCTTGAAACTCATCGATCATAAAATGGTCGATCCGGTTACCGGTTTTTTCATATACGAAAGGCGTATCGCTACCATCGATGATTCGGTTGAGCAATTCGGTGGTATCGGACAAAAGAAGGATATTGTGTTCTTTTTCGTATGTCTGAATGTGTTTGTCGATGTCGCTCAAAATCCCTAATGTGTAAATATAGCGGCGTGTTTCCATTACCGATATATAAAATGGATAAGCGTTATAGCAAGCGATAATCTGTTTGATATATTCGTTTAATTCCGGATATATTTCCCGAACTTTTGTAATAATGTCGGGAGAAGTTTTTTTTGTCGTCCAGTTTTCGATATTGTCGGATAGTTGTGTAAATGAAGCGTTCGGTTCTTTTATGTTACCGTCCGCCCATTTGGAAAACTCTTTAAACGGAGAACGGTTACCGCCTTTCAGGTCTTCAGGAGGTAGTCCCGCTTTTTTCATTATTTCGGTGGCTTTTCTTGCTATTTCCCGACTTTCGGACTCGAAGTCTTGTTTTATGATATTCAGTTTTTTGATATATGCTCTTAATAGATCTTTATCCGCCATGAAATGGCGTATTTCCGAACTGTGCGATTTATATTCTTCTTTAAATATTTCTTGTGCCAACTGGACGATATTTCGTTGTATTCCCCAGCTTTTTCCTCCTTCGACCTGCTCCTCGGAAAATCGGATCAGCCAGTTTAGCAAATCTTTATTTTCAGGATTTTCGAGATCGAAAAACATCCGGTCTATGGCTTCCGTAAGCACATGACTATTGTCTATTTCGGTATTGTATCCGCCTTGCAAACCGATTTCTCGAGTGAACGCCCGTGTCGTTTGTTGAAAAAACTTGTCGATAGTACTGATATTGAAACCCGAGAAATCGTGCAGAAGGGTAAATAAAATTTCTGAAGCTCTTTTTTGAAGTTCTTCGATGCTTGCCGGGATTCCGTCTTGCCCCAACAGGTCATTTAAATATTCCGATTCGGAAGTCCGATGAGCCAGAATATCGAGTTTTTCGATAATGCGCCGCTTCATCTCTTCTGTCGCTTTATTGGTGAAGGTTACGGCAAGGATATGTTGAAAAGCCTTGTTCCGTTCCGATGGCAATATCGGTTCGTTATTGGGACGAACAGGAGATAATAACAATTTGAGGTATTCTAATGTCAGCTTATAGGTTTTCCCCGACCCGGCTGAAGCTCTGTAAACATGGAGCATATCGATATTTATTTAGACTCTAAATAATCCGGGCTTTCGTATAGCCTTCTTTTTTCAGAATTTCCAATACCTTAGCACGAAAATCCCCTTGTATAAGGATTTCTCCGTCTTTACTTGATCCTCCGACTCCGCATTTTGTCTTTAATGTTTTTCCTAATTCTTTGAGGTCTTCTTCTTTCCCGGAGAATCCTGTGATCAACGTTACCGATTTTCCGTTTCGGTTACGTTTGTCGAGTTGTATTTTCAACGGTTGTTTTTCCGGAGCTTGAGTCTCCGGTTCTTCTGTTTCTCCGGTATCGTACGAAAAATCGGGATTTGTCGAATAAACGACATTCAGGCGATCTTTCCAGTCATTATTATTTTTTGCCATTGTTCGCTATTTTAAAGAATGAGATTATCGGGTTGTAGCCGATATACGGTATATTTGTTTTCAAATTTAATACAGATCGTGAACGTAGCCAAACAAAATATATAGTTTACGAAAAAATTTATTACTTTTGTATTATTCAGAAAACAACAGATGAATGGCTGGAGATAATTCAAAGATAACGATTAAGTTGCCTGAGCCGTCTTTGAGGCGGTTGCCTTGGTATTTAGCGTATGTAAAACTCCTTAAAGACAGAGGGGTCGAATATGTGTCTTCTACGCAAATATCGAAAGATATTAATGTCGATGCTTCACAGATAGCTAAGGATCTTTCGTTTATCAACATATCGGGTAAGACCCGTGTAGGATATGAGGTGGAGTCTTTAGTTTCGGTGTTGGAAGATTTTCTCGGATTCACAGATGTTCATAAGGCTGTCATTTTCGGAGTCGGCAGTCTGGGTGCTGCATTGCTTCAGGATTCGGGTCTGGCGCAGTACGGAATGAATGTGATTGCCGGATTTGATATAAAAGAAGAGTTGGCAGGAACTTTTATTAATGGTATACCGGTATATCATGTGTCGGAGTTTGAGGAACGGCAAAAAGAGTTGAATGCGCACATCGGTATTTTGACGGTCCCGGTAGAACGTGCACAGGAGACTGCTGAAAGTATGATCGCGGGAGGAGTTAAGGCTATCTGGAATTTTACTCCGTTCAGAATACGTGTGCCAAAACATATTGTCGTTCAGAATACTTCTATTTATGCACACCTTGCCGTTATGTTCAATAGACTGAATAATCTTAAAAAATAAAAAATACTTTCCGGTTTTTTATTCCGGAAATCTTATAAATACTTCAGAATGAAAATTATTGCCGTAGGTTGGAATTATCTCGATCACAATAAAGAGATGAATCGTACGTTATTACCAAAAGAACCGGTTATATTTCTGAAACCCGAAACGGCTTTATTAAAGGATCACAAGCCGTTTTTTCTTCCGGATTTTTCGAACAAAATAGAATATGAAACAGAAATCGTGGTTCATATTTGTCGGTTGGGAAAGAATATAGCTCCGCGTTTTGCTCACCGTTATTATGATGCTGTTACTGTCGGCATCGATTTTACGGCACGGGATTTACAATCCCGGCTGCGAAGAGAAGGAGCTCCGTGGGAAATATCCAAGGGTTTTGATTCTTCGGCAGTTGTCGGAGATTTTGTCTCGCTTGATCAGGCTGGAGAAATACAAAATCTTGCCTTTTCATTGCAAATTAACGGAGAAACGGTACAGCAGGGAAATACAATAGATATGATTTTCCCGGTAGATGAAATTATTGCGTATGTAAGTCGTTTTTATACGCTTAAGATAGGAGATCTGATTTATACGGGAACACCGAAAGGTGTAGGACCGGTGGCGATAGACGATCATTTGCAGGGATTTCTGGGAGACCGTAAAGTATTGGATTTCCGTGTGAAATAGACCGGTAGAAATTTCTGTTGCTTAGAATTATAAAAATGAGAAAGAATACCGTTGTTTTATTTTTTTTGTTACTGTCTTTTGGCATTTTCTTTTTCCCGGAAATGTTGAATGCACAGTCTGACCGATATACCGGAATATCAAAATTAAATTCCGGTTATTGGGTAAAAATCAGAATATCGGAGAGCGGTATATATCAGATTTCTTATGCCGATTTGCGGGCATGGGGATTTGTCGATCCGGCAAAAGTGAAACTTTACGGATATGGCGGAGCAATGCTGCCGGAGGACTTTCAAAAGCCTTATATCGACGATTTGCCTGAAGTGCCGGTGATGCGTTACGGAGAGCGGATGATTTTCTATGCACAGGGAGTCGTGAAATGGACGGCCGGCAGTTCGACGTTTACACACGAAAGAAATCCTTATTCACAGTATGGATATTATTTTTTGTCCGAAAATGATGACCAGCCTCGAACGATGGAGACAGTCTCTGCAAACGAGTCTATGAGTGCGACAACTGTGAATGTCTTTAATGACTATGCTTTGCATGAACAGGAACTTATTAATTTAGGACGTACAGGCCGAAAATTTTATGGTGAAGATTTTATTTATGAACAAATCAGAACTTTTACATTCGATATTCCGGGAATTACGGAGACTCCGGTTTCGATGCAGATCGATTTTGTTGTTAAAGCTTTGGCCTCAAATTCCAATACTATTGCCGGACAGATAAAGATCAAGCACAACGATGTCTCTCTTTCTCAATCTTCTCAGGATAGGGTTTATGCGATTTTGAATAATAGCCAAGAAGCTACTTATGCAAGCGGACGTTCTACGTCTACTACCAAAACATGGGTGAGAGATCCCGATAATCTCGACCGCATTACGATACAATTCGAAGGGAGTCAGGCCTCTACGGCGCGACTCGATTTTATTCGATTGAATATGGAACGGGATCTGAAAATTTATGACGGGATCGTTGCATTCCGAAATTTGAAATCCCGCAATACATTATTAAAATATGCCGTTAATGTATCAGGATCTTCAGATCCTCGGATTTGGGATATAACCGATCTTCAAAATCCTGTATCTATCGAAAGTTCACAACATGACGGATGCTTGTGGTTTGTCCCTCAGTCGGTAGGATTAAAAGAGTATGTCGCATTCGATGCTGCACGGACATTCCCGTCTCCTGAGTATGTAGGAATTGTGTCGAACCAGAATTTGCATGGTTACAGCCGTGCCGATCTGGTTATTATAGTTCCGCCGGAATTTTACTCACAAGCCGAACGTTTGGGAAAATTCCATGAATCGGAAGACGATATGTCGTATTTAATTGTATATCCTGAACAGATTTACAATGAGTTTTCTTCCGGAACTCCTGATGCGACAGCGTACAGGCGCTTTATGAAGATGTTTTATGACCGGGCTGAAGGAAATGAAGATTTGAGACCGCGTTATTTGCTGCTTTTTGGAGACGGTACGTATGATAATCGTTTGATTACGAGTGAATGGCAAGGCTATAAGTATCCGTTTTTATTAACTTTTCAGTCAGAGTCGAGCTTAGATGAACGTACGTCTTATGTAACGGATGACTATTTTGGTTTTTTGAAAGACACGGATGGCGCGAATCTACTGGCTGATAAACAGGATATTAGTATCGGACGTTTTCCGGTACGAACGTTAGCCGAGGCGACTGTTGCCGTGGATAAGGTAATCGAATATGGACAAAACAAAAATTTCGGAGTATGGAAAAATAATCTTTGTTTTGTAGCCGATGACGGAAATAATTCGGATCATATGGAGTTGGCTGATGAGTTGTGCGATAAAATAGAGTCGAAATATCCTGAATTTTTCCCGTATAAAGTTTATCTCGATGCTTATACCCGGGTAAGTTCTGCGAGCGGAGGTACTTACCCTGATGCAAAGAAACGTATGTTCGATTTGTTGGACGATGGGTTACTCTTTATCAATTTTTGCGGGCATGGGAGTTCTACAAGCTGGACGGCGGAGAAGATTTTGGAAATGTCGGATATTCGGAAACTTTATTTGAAGCGTCTTCCGTTATGGATTACGGCAACTTGCGACTTCAGCCGGTTCGATGACAAATCCAATTCTGGAGGAGAAGAGTTGTTTCTGAATTCAAAAGGCGGAGGAATCGCCCTTTTTACGACGACTCGAGTGGTATATATGGAAAAGAATGCTATTCTAAATAAAATGTTGATCGAAAATATCTTCGAACGGGATACGGACGGCTCGAGATACCGCTTGGGAGATGTGATGCGTGTTGCGAAGAAGGCTGTTGCCGAATATGTCAATTCGGATGGAGTTCGTCCGTATGAAAGAGATCTGAACAAATTGAATTTTATTCTTTTGGGAGACCCTGCGCTTCGGTTGGCTTATCCTGAATATAAGATGGTAATTACCGAGATTAACGGAGATCCGATTGACGAAACTTCAGATTTACAGACTCTGAAAGCACGTTCTTGGGTAAAAATGAAAGGAGAAGTGCGGGATCATACTACAGGCGAAAAGAAAGAAGATTTTAACGGTTTGGTATATCCCCGGTTATATGATTCGAAGAAAGAGATAACGACGAATGGTTTTGAAAGCGATGTACCTTTTACGTTTTATGAACGTGCGAATATGTTATATTCCGGTAAAGATTCGGTTCGGAACGGAGAGTTTGAATTTGAGTTTAAAATGCCTGTAGAACTGAATTACTCCTCGGAGACCGGATTATTGAATTTGTACGGGTATGATGAGCAAGGACGTGAAGCACAAGGATCGAATGAGCAGTTTGTCGTAGGAGACATGGATAATGATGTCGAGGCGGATACGGAAGGTCCGATTATCCATTCTATGTATCTGAATAGCGAGACATTCAGTTATGGCGATAAGGTAAATGAAGAACCTGTGTTTATTGCCGATGTGGAAGATGAATCGGGAATAAATATTTCTGGAATCGGTATCGGGCACAATATGACGGTAACGATCGACCATTCTTCGGCTCAAGAATATATTGTTAATAACTACTTTGATCCGGTGGTAGGTGAATTCGGGCGAGGAACAGTAATGTATCAATTACCGTCTTTACCGGCAGGATCACATACTTTGACGTTTAAGGTTTGGGATACGGAAGGTAATTCTACGGAAAAGACAACTTCGTTTGTTGTCGTACCGGGTATGAAACCCCAGATATTCGATCTTTATCCTCAAAAAAATCCGGTGTCGGAATATGCAGAGTTTTATTTGAAGCATGATCGTCCGAATATGAATATACAATTAAGGCTGTCTATTTATAATTTGATGGGTACAGAACTATGGACTTATTCGGATGACGGACTTTCCGATATGTGGACTTCTCAACCGATCGTTTGGAACCTGACCGATAAAGCCGGAAGACGGGTTGCGCCCGGTGTATATCTTTATCGGGCGTATATCTCGACAGAAGGCAGTAAGGAGGCTACCAAGACTAAAAAAATCATAGTCGTTGCACAATAAAAGCCTTTGAATACAGTTTTTATTAAGGAGAAATAAAATAGAAAAGAGAGAAATATATTTATGAACCGGATACGAAGTTTTTTTGTAATTGCTTTTCTGGGAGCTTGTTTTACTTCGTTTGCTCAGAACGATGTTAAGAATAAATTTAATCCGATTAACACGGGAGTAACCTCTTTGGGTATTGCTCCGGATGCTCGAGGCGGATCTATGGGAGACTTGGGAGCTGCTACCGATCCTGACGTGAACTCTCAATATTGGAATCCTGCAAAATATGCTTTTGCATTCAGCCGTGCGGGAGTTTCTGTATCTTATACTCCATGGCTGCGTAAATTGGTCAATGATATTAATTTAGCGTATGTGGCTGGTTATTGGAAATTCGGCAGTAGCGATTTACAGGCATTGAGTGCTTCATTGCGTTATTTTTCTTTGGGATCGATCAATATTACAGATGATGGCGGAAATATAACGAATTCTATAAATCCGTATGAGATGGCCTTTGACCTCGGTTATTCCAGAAAATTGTCACAAAGTTTTTCAATGGGTGTCGTCTTCCGGTTTATCTATTCAGATTTAGCTTATGATGAGACCGAGGGAATGAAAGGGGCGGCGGCTTTCGCTGCGGATATATCCGGTTATCAGACTTTTTATCCTATTGTAGGACGGAGCGAGTGCCAGTGGTCATGGGGATTTAATATTTCCAATATCGGTTCTAAAGTTTCGTATGACGGCGGAAATAACAGTGCTTTTTTGCCGACGAACTTGCGTTTGGGGACGACTTTCCTTTTCCCTTTGGTTGATTATAATACGTTGTCGTTGAGTCTTGACTTGAATAAGCTGTTAGTACCTGCAGCTCCAAGACAAGAAGATTATCTGGATGTGGAGGGAAACGAAGATAGAGAAGCTTATGAAGCTGCAAAAGAGAAGTATCAAAGTACATCTCCCATCAGCGGAATTTTCAAATCGTTTTCAGATGCTCCCGGAGGATTTAAAGAAGAGCTTCAAGAGATAAATTTTTCGGTAGGCGCAGAGTATGCATATAACAATCAATTTTTTCTGAGGGCCGGATATTATAATGAAAACAAGTATAAGGGGAATCGTAAATATTTTACTTTCGGAGCAGGATTTGCACTTAAGGTCCTTCGGCTGGATGCCGCTTATGTAGTTGCTACTGCACAGAGTAGCCCGTTAGATCAAACTCTGCGTTTTTCCCTTTCGTTCGATATGGATGGGATAAAAGATTTAGTCGGACGTAGAAGACGTTGATAAAAGAGACAAATGAAGATAAGGGTAGGCTTCGGTTTTGATGTTCATCGGTTGGTCGAAGGCCGGGAACTTTGGTTAGGAGGCATTCGCATAGAACATTCGTGCGGTTTGCTCGGGCATTCGGATGCGGATGTTTTGATTCATGCCCTATGCGATGCTTTGTTGGGGGCAGCCAATATGCGGGACATCGGCTTTCATTTTCCGGATACGGCAGGAGAGTATAAAAATATAGATAGTAAAATTCTGTTGCGAGATACGGTTAAGATGATTAGAGATAAGGGATACCAAATAGGTAATGCAGATATTACGGTTTGTGCCGAGCGGCCCAAATTAAATCCTCATATTCCGGCAATGAAGAAGTGTCTGGCAGAAGTTATGGAAGTTGATGAAGAGGATATATCTATAAAAGCTACAACAACAGAGAAGCTTGGATTCACAGGGCGAGAAGAAGGTATTTCGGCCTATGCCACGGTGCTGTTGCAAAAATAATTTATTTGAATACCATTGTTTGTACACAAAAAAACAGCCGCTGTTTTTCAGGCGGCTGTTTTTCGTATATGAATTATCTATCTCACATATAACCGTGTTACGGCTTTCCACTCTTTACCGGGTTCTATAAATTGAAAACCGGTGAGTTGTGCCGGCAGTTTCAAGTTCGGAGCGTTCGTTGCCCAGCTTTGCGGTTCAGGACATACATAGGGAACTTCGCCACCGTTGTTCCAGAGAGTCCAGTGTTTAAATTGCTCGTCGGTTTCATAGAATACGCTTATTCCTTTTTCTGTATCGGTCAGAATCGCTCCGTTATAGTTTTTTCCGTCTATCGATAGCGGTTCGTTAGTTAAA
>NZ_CEWDCG010000067.1:0-13778 GCF_982436375.1 Coprobacter sp.
GTTACAGGTCGTTATATTTGTTTAGAAGCATTGAATGCCCAAGATGGGAAAGAACTTGCTTGTATTGCAGAAATGCATGTATTGACTGAAAATGGTGAACGACTTTCTCGTGAACCGTGGATTGTAACTTATGCCGATAGTGAGGATGTGTCGCATGTCAATCGTTCGGCAGATAAAATTTTCGATTTGCAGGAATCTACTTATTGGAGTACTGTTGCGGGGATTGATTATCCTCATTCCGTAGTCATTGACTTAGGAGCAGTTTATACATTAACCGGAATTCAGTATTTGCCTCGTATGGAGAGTGAAGTTCCCGGTGGAATCAGGGATTTTAAAATTTATGTAAAGCCTCATCCTTTTAAATTGTGATCTCATGAATTGGATATTGTTCTTAGATTTTCCGATAAGATTATATATTCAGAATTTTTGCTTTTCTTTTTTGTCTATTTTACTGTTTGGTAGTCCGTATGTTTCTTATTGGAATACAAATACTTGAAACAGTACTCAAAATGTTTGTGCAGAATTTAGATAGACTGATGTGTTGATTTTAGATAATCGTTCAAATAAATAACCAACCGCATATTATTCTCTGCGATTGGTTATTTTATCATGTCTTATTTCTTGTTCTAATAAAATCAAGATTAAACGATTACGTTCCGGATCGAATAAATTTATTGTTTCTGCTCTTGATTTGCAGTTTATTTTATTGTATGTTCAGTTTCCCTCTGAATTGTTTTTCTTCATTTTGTATGTGTATAATATATATACCCGGAGTAAGTCCTGATTTTATATAGTTCGTATCTGTTTTCACAGAATAAACTTTTTTCCCTTCAAGATTATAAATCGATATTTTACTTGTGCCGGAAAATCCTTTTAAGTGAATATTTCCGTTTGTACAATAGACATTACCCTCGTTTTGAGTATATGTTTCTATTCCGGTTTCTGTGCTATTGTAGATTACTTTTAATTCATATATCGACCAATAATTTGTTTTGGTATCTCCGGTTTGTATTATTTTAAAATACCGGGCATCTTGTGTCGGCATATTAATAATCGTCAATGTTCCTCCGCCTACACCGCTTGCAACGGGTTCTCCCCATGTAAGGTCGTCATTAGAAACATACAGCTCATATTTTGCCGGAGAGTCATTCGGGCTTTTCGATGTGTCCAGAATAATCGTATTGAATTTTTGAGGACTCCGCATATCTATTTTAAACCAGTCTCCCGGCTCTTTTTGCGGTCCGCTGGTCCATCGGGTATCATCTTTTCCATCTATAGCGTTTTTTGCATCGCCGTTATTCTTAGATCCCGAAGCTATCCATCCGCTCCTGTCCAACATCTCGACATCGGCTAGTTCGGGCGTATTCGCTAAGTTATTTTTCCAGAGGATACAATTGTCTGTGTTGCTATTGTAAGGATCGACAACAGAAGATTGGATCGAAAGATGTGCTTCGCTGCCATTTGTCAATAATGGATTTTTAGTAGATATATTTGAATTGACGATATTTATAGTTCCTCCTTTCAAATCGGCAAAATGATTCTCTCCGGGAGATTGAAACCATGCGTTATATAAATTTATTGTCCCGTTTTCTGCTAAAATACTTTGTTTGGCGCTACCCCAATAGTCGGAATTGAATAAAGTCGCTTCTCCACCGGTGAAATCACTTGAGAGTTCGAGATATTTTGTGTTTGAAAGATCAGACGAGCCTTTAGCGACTGCTACTACTTGCGTGTTTATGAGTTCAAACCCTTCAGGAGACATTCCTCCAAAATACATACTTCTGCGTGCTCCGTCGATTCCTAATCCGACACTTGTTCCTTGAGGCCCTTTTCCATTATCCTGAGAGAATATTACCCCTCGTTGTCCTCCGAAAGCAAAATCATTGTATAACAGTTCGTTTTTACAATCGCCTAAAACCAACCAGTCGAAATTATCGAAACAATAATTTCCGGCAATATCTCCATATTCTTTTACGGAATTTGGGAAACTGCCGAATTTCGATTCATAACCGTTTGTATAGCAGATCGGATTGTATTGTAGATTGCATATCTTTCCATTTTCCGATCCTCCGCCTACACGAATTCCGGTATTGAATGAATGCCCTGAAATATAGTCGATATAATGATTGTCGCATTTGTATGTAAATAGATCGAATCCTCTGTAAGCAGCGCGAATGGCAATATTGACAATATACACATCTTCTCCTTGTACTTGTACCGTATAAGGATATTTTAATATATTATCGGGCAGGAGAGAGGATTTTTGTTCCGGATAGTTAATGGTAACTCCTCGTAAACCGCTATTTTTTTGCATGGTGATAAATGGAGTTCCATTTTCATCGCCTTTACCGTTATATACTTGTATAATGCTACCTCCGCCTACGGGAGTGGTACTATTATCGATTGCTCCTTTTAGTTCTACTCCCGACGGAATATTTAGGTTGCCGTTAAATCGGTAAGTTCCCGGAGGTAAAAATACGATACCTCCTCCTTCTGCAGCTGCTTGATCTAATAATTTTTGAAGTCCGGAGGTACAATCTGAATTTCCGGAAGGATCTACGCCGTTTTTCATCTCTGCTTTATACAACGTCAATCTTTCCGGTTTTTGTTTTTGTGTATCGTGACTAATCTGAGGAAATTCAGGTAATGGTTTTACCGTAATTGGAGAATGATCGATATACCCTTTAAAAAGAGATTTATTATCGATATTACAAGCTTCTTTAAATCTATTTCCTGTAATAATATATTGAGCATTAGTACCTATGTGTATTTGTGGGGAACTATTATTGAAATCGCAACTGGTGCAAGATAAGATTCCTCCGTTTATATTTATTTCGCCCTCTTTTATTTCACAACTTTGCATCATGACACGTGTAGATGCTTCTTTATCTGTCGTGATTGCATTTTGATTTGTCGAGATGTCGCATCCCATCATGTGAAGCGTTGCTCCGACACCCGGAGAAATGACAAACCCATTATCACAATCATCGATATGTATTTTTGAAAATAAAATTCCGGCATTGGAAATAGCGTCTATTTTTACAGCGTTTTTGCAGTTTTTGAATGATAATTCATAGTTGTGCCCGTTAGGGAACGATCCCGGACTTGCTGTGGAGGGTGCGGCATTGAAACCTGTATGATAACCTTCGATGCTGACATAACAAGTGTAAGACCAGTCATTGCGTCGCATCATGATACCGGTTCCGTTTTCATAAATCCATTGTTCGTGCGGTCCTCCTATTTGTGGAGAACCCTCTAATCCTGAACCGCTCCAGTAAGCCGGAGAAAAATCGACACGGTCTATACGTCCTACATCTGCGATGTTGTCAAATTCTATACCGACCGAAAGGGGTGTTCCGTATATATCGTAAAAAACAGGACAGCCGGCAGTCTGTTCATCGAAAATTTCTATTCCGAAATAACTGTTCACCAAGGTAACGTTTCTGACATTGCAGAAATTGTTTCCGAAAATCCCATTTCGTCCCATTCTTATAGAAACCGGATACGGAACAATATTGTCTGCAGTTTGTTCCGGATACCAGATTGCCATATCCCGAAAACCGGCAGCCGGTTCTAATGTGATCAGAGGAGTTCCGACGGCATCATCTCGTCCGTTGTATGCCATTAGAATAGTCCCTTCTATCGGTTCTCCTTTTACCGGTTTTTTCCATTCTCCCCGAAGTGTGACCCCTTTGGGAATCGTTAGATTACCTTTAATGACATATTTTCCCGAAGGAACAAAAACTGTACCTCCAAAACGGGTTGCTACGTTATTTATAAGTTTTAATTTATTTAATGCTGTTTGAAATGCCTCTGTGTCGTCAGTTATGCCGTCACCTTTAGCCCCCATCTCCTTTACATTAAAAGCATAAACAAATGCATCCGGTGTAGGGTATTGGGGTGTTGCCAATTCCCATGTGATGGTTGTCGGGACGGGTCTCTGACTCCAGACTGTTGTTATACAGCAAAAAAGAAATAAAAATGAAATAATAGGTATTCTTTTTCTCATGGTGTATTTTGTTTTATTAATAATAAACAAAGATATGGGCGATGTATTATGAATTTTCTTATTTTGGAATAAAAAAGGAATTAAATTATGATTAAATAGATCGGATTTAATTGTGGAAAGGTCCAAATGTTTATTTCAAAGAAAAAATAAGGATATTCCCATGTATAACGGAGATATCCTTATTCTTTTTCACGTAATAAATGTTATATTAATATTAAATCGAACAAGTTTTGGTAAAAGATTTATTGAATAATTATTTTCTTACAGAAACTATGATTTTGATTGTTGACGTGAACAACGTATATTCCTTGTTCCATCGGAACTTGCACTTGTTGAGATTCCGATTGGCAAGAGAAAACTTTTTCTCCGTTTATTCGAAATACGTTTATTTCTGATTTTCCGGAAAACCCTTTTAAACAAATATTACCGTTAGCATAAAAAATGTTCGAGTCCTTTTGAGAAGTTGATTTTACGGCATTTTCATAATCATCGTTAATGACATACGCTTCGTGTATCGACCAATAATTAGTTTTCGTATTGCCTGTTTGTACGACTTTGAAATAGCGGGCATTTTGTGTAGGAATACTGATGATCGTCATCATGCTACTACCTTCTCCTGTTGCGATAGGTTCTCTCCAGTCAAGGTCGTCATCAGAGACATACAGTTCATATTTTGCCGGAGTATCATTGGGGCTGCCTGTCGTGTCGAGAATGATGAGATTGAATTTTTGTTTGTTTCGCATATCGACTTTAAACCAGTCTCCCGGTTCTTTTTGAGAACCGCTGGTCCATCGGGTATCCTCTTTCCCATCTATGGCATTATTGGCACTATTACTGTTTTTTGAGCCGGAGGCGATCCAGCCTGTTCTGTCCAGTACACTGGACTGTGGTATCGCCAATGTCGGAGTGTTACTCAAGTTATTTTTCCAGAGTTCACATTTCGAGGTTGTTATTCCTTTCCCATCTAAAACGGAAGATTGGGCTGAAAATCGAGATTCATTATCTGAATTCAATAGCGGGTCTTTCAGTGTAATGTGAGATGCTGTAATATTCAACTTACCTCCGATAATATTGGCAAATCTGTCTTTCCCTGGTTGTACGAAGCTGGCTGCAATCAGATTGACTGTCCCGTTTTCTACTTGTACCCCTTGTAGAGCGCTGCCCCAATAGTCAGAGTTATGTAAAGTTACTCTTCCGGTAAAGTTCGCTGTTGTTTCGATATATCGAGTATTCGGTTCTCCCGTAGATACAATCTGATTATTAATAAAGTCGAATCCTTTACTGTTTAATGCATCGAAACAATATGCTCTTCTTGCTCCATCTATCGCCATTCCTACACTTATACCGTTAGAAGCGTTTTCGGCATTATTGCCGGTAAACAGTAATCCACGTTGAGCACCGAAAGCGAAGTTATTGTATAACCATTCATCTTTACAATTTTCAACCACTAAAAAGTCGAAGTTTTCATAACCATAGGTATATACCATATCTTTATAAGCTTCTATAGAATTGCTGAAGCTACCAAATTTTGTCTGGTAACCGCAAGCATAGACGATGAGATTATATTGTAGATTGCAGATTTTTCCGTTTTCCGATCCTCCACCTACTTTTATTCCGGTTTTTAACGAATGTCCCGAAATATAATCGATATAATGGTTATCGCATTTGTATGTAAATAAATCGAAACCTTGATAAGCAGCTCGAATACCGACATTAACAATATATACATTCTTTCCTTGTACTTGTACGCAATAAGGATAGACGATAGGGTTGGGAAGGTCTGAGGTTTTTTGTTCAGGATAGTCGAATACGACGCCTCTTAATCCGCTATTTTCTTTCATCGTCATAAAAGGTTGGGCGTTTAAATTCCCTTTCCCTGAATATACTTGCAGGATACTCCCGGGACCGACAGGAGCAGAGCTGTTATCCAGAGCTCCTTTTAATTCTACTCCTGAAGGAATATTCAGATTTCCTAATACCTTGTATTTCCCCGGTGGAAGATAAACGATTCCTCCTCCTTCAGCAGCGGCTTTATCTAAAGCTTTTTGTATAGCTTGAGTGTTATCGGTATTTCCGTCAGGATTTGCACCGAATTCAGGATCTGTTGCCAGGTACAAATATTCTCTGTCCGGTTTTTGTTTTTGATTTTCTAACATTGCCACGGGAAATTCCGGAAGTTTTTCCAATGAAACAGGAGTGTGGTCTATAATACATTCCAATAAAGAATGATTCTCTATGTTTACTTTTTCTTTGAACCGATTTCCCGTAATTATGCTTCTGGCATTTCTTCCGAGAACGATTTGTGGTGCGGGATTATAAAAATCGCAGTCGATAAAAGTCAAAATAGCCCCATTGATATTGACATTCCCCTTTTGAATTTGATTTTGAAGAATCATAATACGGGTAGAGCTTTCTGCATCTGTGACAAAAGCGTTTTGAGTTGCATCTATTTCGCAAGTATGAAAATGCAATGCACCTGCAGTACCTTTGTTTACGACTACACCGTTTTCACAGTTTTTTATGATGCTTCGTGTAAATTGTATTCCTGAGTTGGCAATAGCATCGCATTGGATACCCGTTTTACAACCGATAACTTTCAATTGGTAATTTTGTCCGTTGGGTTTAGACCCTTCATTCGTAATCGATGGAGCTGCGTTGAACCCTACTTTATAACCTTCTACAGTGATATTGGTAGTATATGACCAGTCGTTTTTACGCATCATGATACCGGTTCCGTTTTCGTAGATCCATTTATCGAATGATCCGCCTGTTGCTGGAGAGTCGGGAAGCCCCGATCCGCACCAATAAGCCGGAGAAAAATCTACACGGTCTATACGTCCTACGTCTGCGATGTAGTCGATTTCTATACCGACCGATAGAGGACTTCCGTATATGTCATAAAAGACCGGACATCCTCCTCCGTTTACTCGGGAGATTGCAATACCGATATAAGAGTTGACTAATGTAATATTTTTAACATTACAATATTCATTCCCGAAATGTTTGGGCTTACCCATTACGATAGAAGCGGGGTAGGGTACGATATTATCCGGGGTTTGTTCCGGATACCAAATTGCTAAATCCATGACTCCGGCCGCCGGCTCCATTGTAATCAACGGGGTAGCATTCTCATCTCCTCGTCCTGCATATGCCATAAGAATAGTTCCTTCTATCGGTTGCCCTTTTTCCGGTTTTTTCCATTCACCTCGTATTGTCACCCCTTTGGGAATATTAAGATTTCCTTTGATGACATATTTTCCGGCTGGTACGAATAGTATTCCGCCGTTAACTTTCGATGGACCGACATTAGTCAGGCTGTTAAGACCTTTTTGGAAACTTTCGGTATCATCTGTTATACCGTCGCCTTTAGCTCCGAAGTCGGTAACCGAGTATCCCGCTACGAAAGCGTCTTTTGTCGGGTAGGCGGGTTTTATAAGCCGCCAATTTTGGGCGTACAGCGAACTCAGGCCTATGACTGTCATAAGAAAACAGGTGCAAATTTTTTTCTTCATTTCTATTTTATTTTCAAGTTTAGAATCTGTTTGACAATTTATTGAAAGTAGAGCAGATCGTTAAAAAGTATTTTTATGAGATTTAAATGGGTTTTTAAAATTGAGTTTTAACAAAAATAATTTTACATGCTTATTTTATGGCTCGATTTATTATTAATTGAGAATTAATATTTGTTTGAGATAGAAAATTAATTTGTTTTTATTTCCTCTATTTTTAAAATACTCAAAAAAGAGTGTATGAGTTTGGATATGCCGATAAGGTTGCTTACTTTTACCCGATAAACTTTATAAATTTATCTTTATGAGCCAACAAGATGATTTGCAATATGATGAAGATGACGCCGTGAAATTTATTCGGAATTTTCTTCCTGGAGAAGTCGCTTCTAAGTTTTCTGATGATGATATCAACTATGTAATCGATCTGATATATGAATTTTACGAAAGTAAAGGATATATGGATGAGAACAATGATAGTGAGGTCGATATCATAGAAGATGAACTGACCGAGTATGTGATAACGAATGCTCGTAAAAACGGATTTACACGATTTGATGCGGATGATGTTTCTATGGTAGTTCAAGGTGAACTTGAATATTGCGATTCTATAGGAATGTTCGAATGATTGTTTCTTTTATGATTGTATGAAAAGGAATGATATTTATATATCTTTCCGTTTTTTTGTGAGAGTTTGTCTCCAGTACCGTATAACTTGTTTTTAATGAAAACCAAGATTTATATCATATATTTGCTGATTTTATTGCTATCTTGTCCTTTTTATATAGAGGCACAAGATAATCAATCTGTAAAAGAGAAAAACCGTATATCTCGTTGGATAGATTCGGGAAAACGCTTTTTTAAAAAGAGAGAAAAAAAAGATGAGATACACATAAACCTCCATGAACTTACTTTAGAGGAAAACATTAAAATACCTGTTCCGGCAAGTTCGGCTGTCAATAATTTGAAAACCGCTTTGTCTCAAGAAGTCCGTCGTTTGAGCCGGATAAAGCATGCTCAATTATCTACGCCTCGAAGAGGAGAAGTTATAAAGGTTGTTATTCCGATGGACCAGCTTTTCCAACCCAATGATACACTTTTGTGGGATAGAGCAGAATTGATTTTGCGTCCGTTTGTCAAATATGTAGAGAATCCCGATTATTATCATATTTTGTTGGCTGCGTATACCGATGATACAGGCAGTGATGCTTATACACGTAGGTTATCCGAATCTCGCGCACGTGCCGTAGCAGGATGGTTACAAGAGCATGGCGGAGTGTCAGACTACGTAGTTCCCTATGGTATGGGAAACTCAAATCCTATAATGCCGAATACATCGGATGCCAATAGAACCGAAAATCGGCGTATGGAAATTTATCTTGTCCCGGGTGAGGCTTTGTTAAAGTTAGCAGGAAAAGGAAAGATTACATATTAGTTATAAATGTGCATTGCTATATTGATTTTCAATAGTAAAAGCATGAAATAATTCCGCTTTTTTATAATTTTGCATCTCGAAATCAAAATTAGGATTATAAAAATATCATAAATACATGGCAAAAGAACTGAAAGACCTGACAAAACGCAGTGAAAATTATTCTCAATGGTATAATGACTTGGTCGTAAAAGCCGATTTGGCGGAACAGTCGGCAGTAAGAGGTTGTATGGTTATAAAACCTTACGGATATGCAATATGGGAGAAAATGCAACGTCAATTAGATGATATGTTTAAGGAAACTGGACATGTCAATGCTTATTTTCCGCTATTGATCCCTAAGTCTTATTTAAGCCGTGAGGCGGAACATGTCGAAGGTTTTGCTAAGGAATGTGCGGTTGTGACTCATTACCGGTTGAAAAATGCAGAAGACGGTTCTGGCGTTATTGTCGATCCGGCAGCAAAACTGGAAGAAGAGTTGATTATACGACCTACTTCCGAAACTATTATTTGGAGTACCTATAAAAATTGGATACAATCTTATCGTGATCTGCCTATTCTCTGCAATCAATGGGCAAACGTGATGCGCTGGGAGATGCGCACAAGGCTATTCTTGCGTACGGCAGAGTTTCTTTGGCAAGAAGGTCATACGGCCCATGCTACCCGTGAGGAAGCGGAGGCAGAGGCTCAACGCATGTTGAATGTGTATGCCGATTTTGCTGAAAATTATATGGCGATGCCGGTAATCAAGGGAGTTAAGTCGGCAAACGAACGGTTTGCCGGAGCTTTGGATACCTATACTATCGAAGCTTTGATGCAAGACGGTAAAGCTTTGCAATCGGGAACTTCTCATTTTCTCGGACAAAATTTTGCAAAAGCTTTTGATGTGCAGTTTGTTGATAAAAATAATAAACTCGACTATGTTTGGGCGACTTCATGGGGAGTTTCTACTCGTTTGATGGGAGCTTTGATTATGTCTCATTCCGATGATAACGGCTTGGTATTGCCTCCTAAGTTAGCACCGATTCAAGTAGTAATAGTCCCCATTTATAAAAATATGGAGCAACTGGCTATCATTGATGAGAAAGTTGCCGGTATCGTGGCTAAATTGAAAGAATTGGGAATATCTGTCAAATATGACAATGCCGACAATAAACGTCCCGGATTTAAATTTGCCGATTATGAATTGAAGGGAGTGCCTGTTCGTTTGGTTATGGGAGGACGGGATTTAGAAAACAACACGATGGAGGTAATGCGTCGCGATACATTAGAAAAGGAAACAGTTTCTTGCGATAATATCGAGCTGTATGTGAAAAAGTTATTGGATGATATTCAGTCTAATATTTATAAGAAAGCTTTTGATTATCGTGCTAAACATATTGTCGAAGTTGATTCTTACGATGAATTTAAAGAAAAGATCGAGGAGGGCGGATTCATCCTTGCTCATTGGGATGGAACACCAGAAACGGAAGCCCGTATCAAAGAAGAAACCAAAGCGACGATACGCTGTATTCCTTTTGACGGAGATATGACTCCGGGTGTTTGTATGGTAACCGGTAAGCCTTCTGCTCGACGAGTTTTATTTGCCCGTGCATATTAAAAGCAGATGCTATATTAGTCAATAAGGAAACTTTGAAAAAGGTTTCCTTATTTTTTTGTCATTGATATAGAAAAAAGAAACTTTTATTATTTTTGGTTGTTCTAACACAAAAATATTATGATTAGTGATTGGGCTTTAGTCTTAGAGGGTGGTGGAATGAGAGGAGTCTTTACTTCCGGAGTTCTGGATTATCTTATGGATAAAAACATCTATTTCCCATATACGATAGGTGTATCGGCAGGAGCTTGTAATGGATTATCGTATGCATCGAAACAACGGGGACGAGCTAAAATCTCGAATATAGATTTATTGGATAAATATCATTATATAAGTCCTAAATTTTTTTTGAGCAATAAAAGTATATTGAATATGGACTTTTTGTTTGATGAGATGCCCAATAAGGTTCTTCCCTATGATTTTGATACCTATTTTGCATCGCCGGATCGTTTTATTATGGTTACTTCAAATTGTGAAACCGGAAAAGCCGAATATTTTGAAGAAAAACGATCTCGGCAAAGATTATTGCAGATATGTAGGGCGTCCAGCAGTCTACCGTTTGTTTCGCCGATTGTATGGATAGACGGTAAACCTATGTTAGATGGAGGAATTTGTGATCCTATACCTTTCCGGAAAGCTTGTGAAGATGGGTATGATCGAATGGTTTTGGTCTTGACACGTAATAAGGGATATAGAAAAGAAGAAGAGGTGAAACTTCCACCATTTTTTTATCATAAATATCCGGCATTGAAAAATCGGCTTTATCACCGTATGCGTGAGTACAATAAAACGATGGATGAAATAGAAATGATGGAAAAAAATAATAAGGCAATCGTTATACGTCCTCAAAAGCCCTTAGTCGTTGATCGGATAGAACGGAATATAAAAAAATTGACAGATCTATACGAAGAAGGATATCATTGTGCCGAAGCTGTTTTTTCGGCTGTTAACTTGTAGGCATTTATTTTTACTTAATATGGTCTTCTATAAGTTTTTTATAGAAAAGGAGTTCTGCGTTTTTGAAGAATGAACGTAAAAAAACAGTTAAAGAAAACCTTATGTTACGATAATATTTTAATTTTGCCGACTGAAAATTTTTAAGGATATGAAAAAAAGTCTTATAGCATTGGCATTCGGTTCATTAGGTTTGGGGATCGCCGAGTTTGTAATGATGGGAATCTTGCCGGATGTTGCTAAAAATTTGCATATAAGCATTGCTACGGCAGGACATTTGATTTCTGCGTATGCATTAGGAGTCTGTGTTGGTGCACCTATGCTTATTTTAGCGAGAAAATTTCCTTTGAAACGTATTCTGATGGGTTTGGTGGCAATTGTTATGATAGGAAATATCTGTGCATCTTTAGCTCCGAATTATTGGGTAATGCTTGTCGCTCGTTTTATATCCGGATTACCGCATGGAGCTTATTTCGGTGTCGCATCTATCGTAGCTGAAAAATTGGCGGATAAAGGAAAAGGATCGGAAGCCGTTTCTATTATGATTGCGGGAATGACTATTGCAAATTTGTTTGGAGTTCCCTTGGGGACGTCTTTGAGCGCGTCGATATCTTGGCGGTTGACTTTCCTTTTGGTAGGAGCATGGAGTGTTATTATTATGTATTATATTTGGCGGTGGGTTCCTCAAGTCGAGAACTTGCCGGATACGGGGTTGAAGGGACAATTTCGTTTTCTTAAGTCTCCAGCACCATGGTTATTATTAGGTGCGACTATGCTGGGAAATGGAGGAGTATTTTGTTGGTATAGTTATGTAAACCCTTTGTTGACACATGTTTCCGGATTTTCACCTCATTCGATTACTTTCTTTATGGTTCTTGCCGGGTTTGGTATGGTCGTGGGTAATTTGACGGGAGGAAAAATGTCTGATAAATATACACCGGGAAGGGTAGCGGCTTTTGCACAGGGGAGTATATGCATTGTATTGCTCATGATTTTCTTTTTTGCAAAAGTTCCTTGGTTGTCAGTCCTTTTAATGTGCCTTTGTACAGCCGGTCTGTTTGCGGTTTCAAGCCCGCAACAAGTATTGCTGATTCGTTATTCTAAGGGTGGAGAAATGTTGGGGGCGGCAAGTGTCCAGGTTGCATTCAATTTGGGAAATGCTATTGGTGCTTATTGTGGAGGATTGCCCCTACAAGCCAATATGGGTTACCAATATCCGGCACTGATCGGAGCTCCTTTTGCCTTATGCGGTTTTATTTTGTTGACGATCTTTTTTAGAAAATACGAATCTATGAGAATCCGGTCATAATAAAGATTGTGCATCGATCATTTTTTGTATAAGAAGAGCTGCGTCACGACCATCCGTAAGCCCATGGTGTGCACTGATAGAGATAGGAAGATTATATTTCTTTTTTTCTTGTATTAATTTTCCCGTAGAAATTTTAGGTACAGAATCTCCGGTTCTGATAGAATCTGCATGTTTCATGTCGGAAAAAGCAAACCAAGGTAAAGCTGAATAGCGTATGAGATCTTTTCTTCCTGTATTTTCAGAGAAAGATAATCCAGTGCTATTTTTTACTCTGTTTATCTCTTTCTCAGCGTTTTGCATAAAAATATTGAAGTCTGTACTATATTCGAAAAAAGCGAATCCGAAAGTTCCGTCTTCTCTTCCGATTGTGGGAGAAATATTGATTTTATCGTATTTCACGACATTTTCACCTTCTATTCGCAGTTTAAAAGCATCTATATCATTGATACATTTTAATAGAAAATGTATAGAGTAAAGAAAAAAAGGTTTTTCTAATTCTTTGCTTAGCAAATAGATTTTGGTAAAATCAACGGTTGTAGTAATACCCCAAAAAGGATCATCGAGTTTTGAAAAGAAATAAAAATGTTCTTTTCTATTCCAAGAGTTTATGTCGATAATTTGTTTCATTTTTCCAAATCCGTATTTTTATTGTATATTTTAGACTGGCCCTAATATCATTATTGAATAATGAAATATGAAAATTCAGCAGGTTGATCAGATTCTCCGCAATGAATAAGTCCGGGACGGGCGACTCTGTCCCAGCGATCTAATTGATTATATCCGTTCTTGTCTGTATTTATTATATGCCAATCTTTTTGATTCTTACTCCAGAAAAATGAACAATTGCATCCTTCTGTTATTTTTATTTTTAGATAAGGTTTATTTGTCGGTAAATTCATTTTTCTTATGATATTTTCTTTTCCGTCTTTTACTTCCTTTAAAATTAACTCGTTATTTTGGTATCCCAATAT